>DATGXG010000027.1 GCA_035299085.1 Bacteroidales bacterium
TCCAAACGGGTTATCGCGGGACCCATTGGTTAATGTACTAATGTGTTAATGTGCTAATGTGCTAATGTGTTAATGTGCTAATGTGCTAATGTGCTAATGAGTTAATGTGTTAATGTGCTAATGAGTTAATGTGCTAATGAGTTAATCTGCGAATAAATCAGTCGACAAAGTCCTTTACCTGTTTACGTTTAAAATAGGAAACAATTGATACAAAAGCTATTACGGCCAGGGTGTAATAAACAAATGAAGGTACCGGCAATGGATCGCCTTTCGCATAGGAATGTAATCCCGACAAATAATAGTTTACACCAAAATAGGTCATAATTACTGTTGAGAATCCAAGTAATGAGGCAAGATTGAATGAGTAACAGCTTCTCATTCCGGGTATCATCCGCATGTGGATAATAAAGGCATATACAAGCACTGTTATAAGGGCCCATGTTTCCTTGGGATCCCAGCCCCAGTATCTTCCCCATGATTCATTTGCCCAAACAGCTCCCAGAAACACACCTATAGTGAGCAAATACAACCCGATAGTCATCGATAACTCAATTGTATCGGTAAGTTCAGCAACCAGGTTACCGAGACGAACCTTATTAACTTCCGAAATGAAAACAATTAGTACAAGATTCAGAAATCCCAAAAGGGCACACATGGCAAGGAAACCATAGCTTGCTGTTATGGTTGCCACATGAATTACAAGCCAGTTTGATTTAAGCACAGGAACCAGGTTGGTTATCTGGGGATCCATCCAGCTCAGATGGGCAACAAACAGTATGAGTGCTGAAAGCACAGATGTGACGCTTAGGGCAACCGGCGACCGCGCTGAAAATACCAGTCCGGCAAGAACTGTAGCCCAGGCAACATATGTTAAAGCCTCATAACCGTTACTCAAAGGAGCATGACCTGACACGTACCACCTTACTATTAATCCTACAGTGTGAATACTGAATATTAAGATTATTAATATAGTAGACAATGCTACAGGAAGCTTTACTTTAATACGGTCAAACAGCAGCGAAACGAACTGAAACAGCAGCAAAACAAATCCGACAAGACCATAAAACTTTGAGATTCGTGAAAAAATATCCGATTTGTTTAATAGCAATTCGGCAGAAATACTCCTTGATGAAGGAATTATTTCTGCAGAATATTTCTGCTGATACCTGTAAATGGCCTCCAATATTTTCTCCGGGGTATCCCAGATGCCAGTTTGCATGCTCTTTTGCACCTCCTGTTCATACAGGTTCAACACATGATTTGTAAATGTTGAATCTTCAGTGATTGCTTTATTTTTAACTGATTGATAAGTATACCATGTTTGAGAACTGTCACCGGGAACCGGGAAAATTTTTAGCAATCCGCCAGAGAATACAAGATAACATATGTTAATTTTTTCATCAAGCCGGATCAATTCATTATCAGTTTTTGAGCGCAACGAAGGTTTCTTCCTGAACGCTTCAGCCACTGAGGCTTCCAGAACATAGCGGTCATCCCTGAAAAAATCGAAGAAACTGAAATACTTTTTGTCGACCCCGACCATTTCCCTGATTTCCTTATTGGATACCCTGATAAGCGGTTCATATTGCCATGTCATCGGATCGCTCATCATTCCCAGGAATACCTGGTCAGCATTCATACCCTTATACCGGTCACTTCGGTATAGTTTACGAAGAACCTGAGAGCTCAGCGTATTTAAGGGCTCAATCCTTCCATCGTTATCCTGTACGAGCATCCGTCCGAATAATCGGGCATGGTCAGCTTTCACCGGTAAAGCAGGTTTCACTTCCTGCGCAGTTCCACAAATTGCGGAACCCATTAGAAGAACAATAATTAATTTCGATGGAAGAGACGCACTCCTGTGAGTCTTTTCGATCTGTTTACTGCGTTTTGATAGTTTTATAAACCTGCTGTTCTTATTAAAAACGCTGAGAATCATGCCCAATGCCATGAGAATATATCCCGAATAGGTAATGGTTGTACCGGTTAAATCATGGTTAACCGAAAGAATGGTTCCCCTTTCATCGGGGTCATAAGATGATTGGTAAAATCTGAATCCTCTGTATTTTAATATATTATTCATGAAAATGCGTTGTTCCCGGGTAATATTCCTTTGCGTGTCGGTCAGAACAACGCGACTTTCAAAAGAAGAAGGACTGGTGGAACCGGGATAACGCTCAACTATGAAATCGTTAAGTTTAAGTTCAAAAGGTATTTCTATCTGTGCTGATCCATAACTAAATATAATTTCAGTATTATTGATCTCTACAGGTTGAGCCTCGCCGGTCCTACCGGATGTCCCTGACAGAATAATTTCCTTTTTTTCGGAACCTGAAGATACTTCAAGTACGACAGCATCCGGGAGTTTTCCCTGCTCCTGAGGTAATTGCTGAACTGCAATTTTTGCATCCTGTAAAAACCGATTTAATACAACAACTTGATTTTTAAATTTATACAGAACTCCCCGATCGAATAAATGTGTTTCTCCGGGCCTGAGGATTGTAAAATTCTGAGAGCCCATGCCGGTTAAAGTTACAGGGAAACCGGCTGTAAAAAACAGGGAATCACCGTGAAAAGTTAAAACTACTGTATCTGAATCCTTTTGATTCTCTTTAAAACTAAAAACATAACCAGTCATTTCCGTGTTACTTTCCTCCGAAACCAGTATACTCTTCCTGCCTGTTTTGTCAGCGTATATCAATTCGGCTGCCGGTATCCCTTTATCCACAGGAGCAATTGTTTTATAAGCGTTAGGAACAAAGTTTTTAAGCTTTACTTCAACAGACTGATCTCCCAGTGAAATTTTATGGTCAAACCTGTTTTTACGGAATTCGTCGAAGGTAACTCTGATATTCCGTGAATATGAACCTTTGCTAATTTGAATGTAAGCTTTATCGGTGAGTACATGGTTGGTTGATTGGCCTTCCCTGATAGATACACTTCCCTCCCAGCCTGTATACCTTGTAAGAAATGCTCCTGCAAGAATCACTATAAAAGCTATATGGAAAAGAAAGATTGTCAGGGTTTCTTTCCTGTATAATTTACGATTAACAATACGGCCAGTGAGATTTACAGCACCCATGAGCAGCAGCAATTCAAACCACCTGGCATTATAAACCAGTACTCTTGCTGATGAACTGCCAAAATCGTTTTCAATGAATGTTGCAATTCCGACAGAAAGAGCAAATACAATAAGGATTACTGCCATTAACTCGGCAGAAAATAAAAAGGCGGTGATTTTTTTCATTACCTGAATATTTAAAGGTATATCCAGGTGTTAAAGTACTATTTTTCCCTGAGCTTATCGGCAAACACTTTTTTGAATTTTTCAATCTTCGGAGTGATTACCATCCTGCAATAGGGCTGTTCGGTATTATTGAAGTAATATTCCTGGTGATAATCTTCAGCTTTGTAGAAGTTTGAAAATGGCTGAATATCAGTGATTACAGGATTATCCCAGATATGGGCCTGGTTTAACCTGTCCTTCATTTCCTGTGCCAGCTTATGCTGTTCTTCGGTATGATAGAAGATTACAGAACGGTATTGGGTTCCTACATCAGCACCCTGGCGATTGAGAGTTGTAGGATCATGTGTTTTCCAGTATACTTCAAGAATTTCACTTAAAGAGATCTCATCCGGATTATACGTAATCTGGCATACTTCAGCGTGCCCTGTATTACCTGTGCACACTTCTTTATATGAAGGATTTTTGACATGGCCTCCTGAATAGCCTGATTCAACCTTATAAACGCCTTTTAATTGCTGAAAAACAGCTTCCACGCACCAAAAACAGCCGGCGCCAAGTGTGATTGTGTCCAGTTTACCCGGTGATGTCATAACCGATTCGATATTTTCATGTTTATCCTGCGCACAGGATGTATTTAAAATCCCTATAAAAATAAGTGTTAAAAAGGAAATTCTGATCATGATCCTTCAAGCATTTTTGAACTGCTGTGATAACACAGGAAGGCATTAAATGTTCAGGTGTTACTTGTTGGCAGTATTCATTTCATCCTCGAAAAACAAAGGAGGCATGAATTTGCTTACCTGGGCTGTGAATCCCTTATTGACAATTACAGTGTAACAGGCTATGTATTGCCATTTATCGGTTAATTTATTATAAAAGAATGAGTTATTAGTGGTATTAGAATGATAGGGTATTACAAAAGCATAACCGAATTTGAGTTCATTTACCGAGGTACAAAGCTTGTTTTTTTCAAGATAAGTGTACAGCATACGGTCGGCATGAATTATAGCTTCACCTTTCTTCACTTCGTCCATCATTGAAGCTGGGTTAAATTCATCAATCACAACAATCTGGTCATGCCACTTAAACACTCCGCATGGATTCAGGGTATCGAATTTCGCCACCACAGATTGATCGGTATATTTTGCCAGTTCTTTTTCCCTTCCCTGCTTATCAAGCAAATCAGAAATAGCCGTTGCCAGGGCCAATTCCTGTTTATTGAAGAATTCACCGCTGAGTGAAGAACCGCTGAGCCTTCCATAATTCTTACAGTAGGAAAGTAATTTCCCAGCTTCATTCAGTTTTTCAATACTGTCGCTTGCAAGCATAGGCTGAAATACCTTATAGAAGAATTTTGAATTGTTTGTCAGGACAGCCAGGTCATATTCTGAACCCACATCAAAAATAAGTGCCTGAACATATGCGTTATATTGTTCGAGCGTTTTAACTGTTTCCGGGAGTTTATTCTCATTGGCATATTTAATGGCAAGTCCTGTAAGCCGCTGAGCTTTATTATATGCTTCAAGGGTGGCCGGTGCGATCCAGCCATCAAAAACCTTTTTAAAATTCTTTTCTTTCAGAAACAGCTTCTGGTAATAAATCCGTTGAAGCTTAATCAGGTTATAGGTATTCAGTTCATAATCACGGTAGAATTTCACCGAAGCCTGGTCGCTGCGAAACTCCGAGCGTTTAAGTTTTTGTTCAACAAGATCTTTGGCCTGATCAAGATCCTCATTCACAACGTATTGTTGATAAGTCTGCACAAACAAAGTATGATCCAGTTCCCGTTGGTAATTCAGGTATGAAACATCCCGGATTTGCTTATTATGCTGAATTTGTTGCTCAAGGTATTTTATCCTGTTATCAATGCTGTCAAAAAATACCGGTGATACCGCAGGAATGGCACGTTCCTGGCCGAGAATAGAAAATATGGGCAAAACAGTCGATGCAAAAAGAAGTACTGATACTATTTTTACCCGGTAAGGCATTGGGAAACTGCTTTTTACAGGTATACGAGATTACACCCCGTAAGTTAGCAATTTCTGAGATTTATGAACCATACAATCAGAATTACGACCCTGTGTTTCAGAACAATTGTCGGGTTTCAGCATTCAGCAATGATTTGATGAATGCCTGTTTACTTTACACCAATTATTCCCGGTTTCCCATCCGGCTTTTGAGAATGTTGAGATCCTTTTTAAGACCGGCAACAGTACGGATGAGTTCATCCGAAGGAATCATGGGATCAGGAATTTCCGAACTGATATAATTCACGAATTTCCAGATCTCTTTTATTTCACTGGCATGTACTTCAAAGGGTTCATAAATGGGATTAAGCGAGAACAGCCTGAGCATATTTTCGCTTTCCATAAGGTTTTCCACGATTTTGAAAACAATGCCCTCGTCCAGGGTCAGCACAATATAGCCATGGCCATTAATAATGCTGTTCCAGTCCTGAACAAACTCTCCGGTTACATAAGACCCGTCAGGAATGGGAAGCATTGAATCGCCGCTAAGCTGGAAGGTCCTGTATTTTTTCTGCCGTGAAAGAAAAGGCAGCTGAAAAACAGGCAATTCCCTTATAAATTCGGGGTCGGCGAAACCGGTAGCATACCCGGCTTTGGCTTTAACGGAGACAAGCTCGATATTTTCCTCGTTATTGCTGTTAACGGTGGTGGCAAGAACCCTGATGTTACTGCCTTTGAGATAGACATCGCCGCCGCGTTCAAGCTGGGAAAACTGGCTTTCGGTGAGAGTTCGCAAATCGATTTTTATAAGGGTATCGATTGCGACGCCAAAATACTTTGAAAATGCAACAAGCGCCTGGATTGTAGGCAGGCTTACTTCATTTTCATAACCACTGAGCGTTGACCGCTTCATGTTGAGCGCAAATGCCACATCGTCCTGGGTGCGGCCTTTTCTCTTGCGCAGGAGTTTGATATTGGAGGAGAAGAACATAATGTGTGGGTTTTACTATAATTATCTTCGTTATTCATAAATCGGTGTTCCTTGTTCGATATTCATTTTATTCATTAATTAACACCGAATATCGAACACCGATTTATGATTTAAGAGCTGGTGCCAGCATCCAGCATCTTTCTTTTTTAACACTTTTTTTCTTGTAAATATACTACATCCTGATTATATTATGATCATAAATATTGATTATTTTATAATCATTTTTATGTTTTTATCAACAACATCAACGGAAAGCAGTGCGCGGAGTATTATCCACTTCGATCTGGATAGTTTTTTTGTATCGGTTGAGCGGCTTATTAATAACAAACTGAACGGAAAACCGGTTGTAATAGGCAGTTTATCGGGTCGCGGGGTTGTCTCCAGTTGCAGTTATGAAGCACGTAAGTTTGGCATTCATTCGGCCATGCCTATGAAAATGGTTCGTCAGCTGTGTGCGGATGCCATTGTGGTTCGGGGTGACATGGACCTGTACAGCAAGTATTCAAACATGGTAACCGAAATTATTGCTGAACGGGCACCCGTGTATGAAAAAGCATCCATCGATGAACATTATATCGACCTTACCGGAATGGACCGGTTTTTCGGAACTCTCAAATGGACACATGAACTGCGCCGGGATATCATGAAACAAACCGGTTTGCCTATATCATCAGGATTATCTGTAAATAAAACCGTTTCAAAAATTGCAACCGGCGAAGCCAAGCCAAACGGGGAAAAGGAAGTCCCCGCTTCACTCGTCCGTCCTTTCCTTGATCCTTTGCCTATCAGCAAAATTCCTATGATCGGTGAAAAAACCTTTCACCTTCTGCGTTCAATGGGAATAGCCACCATAGGCACATTGGGACAGATACCGCCTGAAATGATGGAGAAAGTTCTTGGCAAAAACGGTATCGAAATCTGGAAAAAAGCCAACGGCATTGACACAACACCTGTCATTCCCTGCTGGGAACAGAAATCGATAAGCGCCGAAAGAACTTTTGACACCGATACAACGGATATCGCCATGCTCAACAACACCATTGTAAATATGGTGGAGAAGATCGCTTATGAACTGCGCAGGGAGGAAAAGCTCACGTCATGTGTTACGGTGAAAATAAGGTATTCAAATTTTGACACACACACCCTGCAGCAACGGATCCCTTACACATCATTTGATCATAAACTGATCGACCTGGCAAAATCGCTGTTTCAGCGACTCTACCAGCGACGCATGCTCATCCGGCTTATCGGGGTGAAATTCAGCCACCTTGTAAGGGGAACGCCTCAGCTCAACATGTTCGAGGATACCCCTGAAATGGTAAGGCTTTACCAGGAAATCGACAGGATGCGGAAAAGATACGGCAAGAACGCGGTCGTGCGGGCAGTGGGGGCAGGAAGAGATGAGAGGAGAGAGGGGAGTAAGGAGTAGATGCTGGATGCTGGATACTGGATGCCTCCGGACTCATAGGTCCCATAGGTCGCATAGGTCCCGGAAAAACGAACACAGAACAAGGAACACCGATTTACGATTTAAGAAATTTTCTAACAGACTAAAGACTAACAGACTAAAGACTAACAGACTAATATGAAGCGATTGTTTTTTCTGAAAAATGACGGGTGGACAGAAGAAGAAATCAGCGGCAGAATGCTGCAGTTTACCCAGGAAGAGCTCGTTCTGTGGGCTTATGCCATGATGGAACGAAAAAATTACAGGAATTATCTCATCACTGAAAATCCGGAAAGAGTATTGACCCGCAAAATCCCTGAAAGCCATGTGATCAAAATGCCGCTTTCCGATGTGGGATGATGCTTTAAACCATGTTATGTTATAAGAAAAATGTATCTGAACTGTCATTCATATTATAGCCTCCGCTACGGAACCATGCCGGTTGAAAAACTGGTGGCCCTCGCACAGCAAAACGATGTGCGCACTATGGCCATGACCGATATCAACAACAGTATGGGCATGATGGATTTTATTTCGGAATGCCGGAAAGCGCATATCAAACCGATCGCCGGAATAGAATTCAGGGACGATGATCACAAACTTCTTTATATTGCCATAGCCAAAAACAATAAGGGATTCCGTGAAATCAACGAATTCCTTACAGCACATAACCTGGGGAAGACTCCCCTGCCCGTTCGTGCACCTTCATTTGACAACGCCTGTGTGATTTATCCTTTCAAAAACCGTATTCCGATTAAGCCCGAAGAAAATGAGTTTATAGGTGTAAGGCCGGGTGAAATTAATAAGCTGGTTACTTCACGGTATCGTTACTACGAACAGAAACTTGTAGCACTCATGCCTGTAACCTTTGCCAGTTCAGAAGAACATGAATTGCATCGCCATCTTCGCGCGATCGGAAATAATACGCTGTTAAGCAAGATTACCGATGACGACGTGGCCTCACCCAAAGAACAATTTATACCACCCGATTTCATACCCGTACTGTTTTCTGATTACCCGCAGATAATGAAAAACACTGAAAGACTGTTGGATGAGTGTTCGGTGGAAATGGATTTTGATACAGTGAAGAATAAACGGATCTTTACTTCGAGCCGTTACGACGACCGGTTGTTGCTTGAAAAACTGGCCCTCGACGGCATGTCGTATCGCTATGGAAAATCAAATGCAGAAGCCCGGAAACGCATTCAGCACGAACTTGAAGTGATTGATAAAATGGGATTCTCAGCATATTTTCTGATCACATGGGATATCATCCGGTATTCAATGAGCCGCGGCTTTTACCATGTCGGCCGTGGCAGTGGCGCCAACAGTATTGTAGCCTATTGCCTTAAAATAACGGATGTCGATCCTATAGAACTTAACCTGTATTTTGAACGGTTTATTAACCCCAAACGCACTTCCCCGCCCGATTTTGATATCGATTTTTCATGGAAAGACAGGGATGAAGTCCAGGATTACATTTTCAAGCGCTATGGGAATAAGCATACGGCCCTGCTCGGAACGGTAACCACATTCCGCGACCGGTCGATCTTCAGGGAATTGGGAAAAGTTTACGGGTTGCCTAAGGAAGAGATTGACAGGCTGGTTGATTACCCCGATGCTTCGGTGAACAGGGATGAAATCACTGAAAAATTATTTTCAACGGGAAACCGGTTGATGGATTTCCCCAATATCCGGAGTATACATGCCGGCGGGATCCTCATATCAGAAGAGCCAATAACCTGTTATACTGCTCTTGATCTTCCTCCAAAAGGTTTTCCGACCACCCAGTTTGATATGTATGTCGCTGAAGCCATTGGTTTTGAAAAACTGGATATCCTGAGTCAGCGAGGTATCGGGCATATCAATGAAAGTGTTGATATTATCCGCCAGAACCGGAGTATCAAGGTGGATGTGCACAGGGTCTCCGATTTTAAGAAGGATAAAAAGGTAAACCAGCGCCTTTATAACGGTGAGGCTATCGGTTGCTTTTACATCGAAAGTCCCGCCATGCGCGGCTTACTTAAAAAACTTAAATGTGACAATTATCTTACCCTGGTTGCAGCCAGTTCAATCATCAGGCCCGGAGTAGCCAAATCGGGTATGATGAAGGAATACATCAAACGTTTTCATGATCCTGATAATATCAATTACCTGCATCCGGTGATGGAATCTCAGTTAAAAGAAACCTTCGGTGTTATGGTTTACCAGGAAGATGTTATAAAAATATGCCATCATTTTGCGGGACTTGACCTGGCTGATGCAGACATTCTGAGAAGGGCAATGGCAGGGAAGTTCAGGTCGAAAGGTGAATTTGACAGGATCCGCCAGCGGTTTTTTGATAATTGTGCCGAACGGGGCTATCCCGAAACACTTACGGCCGAAGTGTGGCGCCAGGTGGCCTCTTTTGCAGGATATGCGTTTTCAAAGGCCCATTCGGCATCCTATGCCGTCGAGAGCTATCAGAGCCTTTACCTGAAGACCTATTATCCCCAGGAATTCATGGTAGCTGTAATCAACAACTTCGGGGGATTTTACCGCACCTGGGTATATTTCAATGAAGCCAGGCGGTCAGGTGCCTCAATCAACTTGCCCTGTGTGAATAAGAGCATGTATAAGACCTGTATTTACGGCAGCGATATTTTTGTCGGTTTTATCCATATTGCAAATCTTGAAGCTAAAATTGCCGAAACCATTGTGAGTGAGCGCCTCCGTGAGGGGGAATATACAAGCCTTGAGAATTTTATCTGCCGTGTTCCGGCAGGTATTGAACAGCTCGTTATTCTTATCAGGCTTGATGCTTTCCGTTTTACAGGCAAAACAAAAAAGGAATTGCTTTGGGAAGCCCATATGCTTCTTGGAAAAGCAAGCAGGCAAACGGATATGCCCATGCTTTTTGCTGAAAAATCAAAGACATTTAAACTTCCTGCTCTTGAACAGACTAGGCTTGAAGATGCCTATGATGAAATCGAATTGCTTGGCTTTCCGGTTTCCTGCACGAGTTTTGATATGCTCGAAACGAGATATCGCAGCAATATTTCTTCATCAGAACTTATTCAGCATGTGGGTAAAAAGGTAAAATTATTGGGTGATCTTGTAACGATCAAATATGTACATACGGTTAAAGGCGAATGGATGCATTTCGGATGCTTTCTGGATATTCACGGCGAATTTTTTGACTCCGTTAACTTTCCCAATTCTCTGAAAAACTACCCGTTTCGTGGATACGGGGTTTACCTGATCCTGGGAACTGTAACTGAAGAATTCGGATTTCCCAGTATCACTGTTGAAAAAATGGCTAAGCTGCCGTTTAAGAAGGATCCGAGGTATTAGTTTAGCTGTTTAGCTGTTTAGGGGTTTAGGGGTTTAGGGGTTTAGGGGTTTAGGGGTAGGAAACTTCTTAACTCGTAAATCGGTGTTCGGTGTTCGGTGTTCATTACTGGGACCTATGCGACCTATGGGACCTATGAGACCGTGGTATCCGGCATCTGCTACGGCAAGCTCAGTATCCGTTATCTCTCTTTACAGCGCCCTTCTTGTGCAGGCAGATTGCTTCGTCGCGATACTTGCTGCTATAATCATAATCAGGACATGCTCCTCGCAATGACGATCTTTTGCATCCCCATCCAGTCCCCAGCCTACTGTTCCAATGCCTTAAAATTCCACTTTGTAAAATCCTTTGAGGCTTCGATTTTGTTTTCAATGTCATCAGGAAGTGCAGGAAAAAAGTCGATTCCTGTTATCTTTTCGAGTTCATCAATAGATACTGCGAATGTTTTGGGAGCTCCGGATGCTACATTGCTGCTCATAACAAAACCTATAGCCCTTTCACCGTTCATATCAAGAACAGCTTTATAGTACCTTAAAGGAATACTGATTTTATCAGAACCAAATGAACCGAAAGGTGCATCTGTAATTACAGGTCCCGCCACTATATAAAGGGTATAACCTTCTTTTGCCCATTCGCGGATCAGTAATTCAGTCTTTCTCCATACATTTTTATTGAACGTAGGCTTCTGAGGCGCAGTATTCGAAGTCAGATATGTCTCTTCGGCAGCTTTCGGCAGGTTTAACATGTCTTCAACCGGTACCATCTGACCCATAATAAACCCGGCATCTTTATAATTTTTAACCGAAGCTGAACCGGTAGTTACCATGGCATCCTCCGTGAATTTTTCCTTTACACTGCCGGTTGCTTTTGCCTGTTCAGCGGTCAGCTGATAAGCCACCCATGAAGGAAGTTCGTAGCCTTCATTGTATGAAAGAGTGAACCGGGTGTGTTTAACCTGCTGCTCCCTTGGCATTGAAGCGGGAAGCTCATACTGCTGGGCAAAAAGACTGATGCCGGAGAGTGAAACAAGGAAGATGACGGCCTTTTTCATATGTTTTTTTTCATTTCATACGATAAAAGGAGGGGAATGGTTAGAAAACGAATGTGCCAATGTATTAATGTGCCAATGTGCTAATGTTTCTTGTTGGCACATTGGCAAATTGACACATTGGCAAATTAGCACATTAATTCAGTCCCAATGGAACCAAATCTCAGTCGACTTGTCGCCCTTTGAAAGGAACTGTTTTATTTCGTAGCGCGGAGAATTGCAATTCGCCAGTTCAAGGGCCTTTCTGGTCCAGCCTGCAATGCGATATTCTACCGATTCATCAATCCTGTCGAATTTAAGTATCCGCAGGATGGCATTATTTGAATCGGTTATAGTTGCTTCAATTTCACTGGGTTCGTAAAATGTAGTAAAAATTTTGGAAGCTCTCTGCAAAAGAAACTGTGGTGAAGCAATGAGCAAAAAAACTTTGTAAAATCCTTTAAGGCTGATCTCAGCGCTCCAGCTTCCCAACTGGTCACCCCCGGTTTTACGGTCGCCACGGTAGCATATTTCTACTATTTTTTCTACAGGAACCGAGTAACCATCAAGATAAGGATACCATGCCGTGGCATCAATAGTTGAAGTAAAGAGTTTTTTTGAATCGGGAGTCAGCGAACCGATCCAGCGGTCATACAAATCAGGAAACTTAGCTTTTACAAAATCACGGGTTGTCCTTACTGCAGTGCCTTTAACTTGCATATGAGTTGTTTTTAAGTGCTTTCACCATGGTAGCAGCAATTTCCGCAGGAGATTCCACCACATGTATTCCGCACTCTCGCATGATCTTCATCTTTGCCGCTGCTGTGTCTTCCGCGCCTCCGATGATAGCTCCTGCATGACCCATTCTCCGACCTTTCGGTGCTGTTTGACCCGCAATAAAACCTACAACAGGCTTTTTACCATTATCTTTAATCCAGCGCGCTGCATCGGGCTCCATACTTCCCCCGATTTCGCCTATCATTATAATGCCTTCTGTTTCATGATCTTCCATGAACATCTTCACTGCATCAAGGGTGGTAGTACCAATTATCGGATCTCCACCGATTCCGATGCATGTCGATTGTCCCATCCCCGCTTTTGTAACCTGGTCAACTGCTTCATAAGTGAGGGTGCCGGAGCGGGAAACAATCCCGATATGTCCTTTACGGTGAATAAAACCCGGCATAATTCCTACCTTGGCTTCACCCGGTGTAATAATTCCCGGACAATTAGGACCAATAAGCCTTGTTTTTGAGCCTGACAGATATTGCTTGACTTTTACCATATCAAGAGTAGGTATGCCCTCGGTGATGCATACAACAACCTTTATACCAGCTTCGGCGGCTTCCATAATGGCATCGGCTGCAAATGCAGCGGGTACAAAGATGACAGATGTATCAGCTCCTGTGTTTTTAACTGCATCCGCAACGGTGTTGAATACCGGTCTGTCCAGGTGGGTTTGCCCGCCTTTACCAGGAGTAATCCCACCGACAACCTGTGTACCATACTCAATCATCTGCTGTGCATGAAAAGTGCCCTCACCACCGGTAAAGCCCTGCACAATAATCCGCGAATTTTTATTAACCAGGATACTCATTCTTTCTTTAAATCTTGCGGTTCCAAAAATAATATAAATAAATTATCAATGCGTATTTGAAGATGAATTTTAGATTCGGGGGCTGTAGCCTTGGGACCGCAGGTTCATCAGCGGTCTAAGACCGATAAATTGAATAAATCAATTTCATTTATTGTATTTTTGCCGATTATGTATTCCAAAGAAGATACGATTTGTGCCATATCAACCCCTCCCGGGAAAGGTGCCATAGCGGTTATACGCTGCAGCGGACCTGATGCACTGGCTGTTTCCGGTCGCATAACCCGGTTACCTGGCGGTTTGAACATTACCGATCTTCCTGCCAATACAATTCACTACGGAACCATCCATAACGAGAATGAAATCATTGACCAGGTAGTTGTAAGTATTTTCAGGAAGCCTCATTCGTATTCCGGAGAAGATACTGTTGAAATCAGCTGCCACGGCTCGCCCTTTATCCAGAAGAAAATCCTTGAGTTGCTTGTAAAAGCCGGAGGCAGGCTGGCCACCGCCGGTGAATTCACTATGCGTGCGTTTCTCAATGGAAAACTTGATCTTACCCAGGTGGAAGCGGTTGCCGACCTGATTGCTTCAGGTTCGGAAGCTTCACACCGCATTGCCATTAAACAAATGCGTGGCGGTTTTACAAAGGAAATCAAAAAGCTCAGGGATAAATTGCTGGGATTTACATCGCTTGTTGAACTTGAACTTGATTTCAGCGAGGAAGATGTTGAATTTGCCGACAGAAGCGCTTTAAAAACATTGATTGAAGAAATCATTCTTACGCTGAGTACCCTAAGTGAATCATTCACGCTTGGAAATGTCATTAAGCATGGCATCCCGGTTGCCATTGCCGGAAAAACAAATGCCGGAAAATCGACACTGCTTAACCTGCTGTTAAAGGAGGAAAAGGCCATTGTTTCGGATATTGCAGGCACTACACGTGATTCTATAGAAGATGTCATCAGTATCAGGGGATTGCACTTCAGGTTGATTGACACTGCCGGACTGCGTCACACCGAAGATGTAATTGAAAAGTTGGGCATTGAACGCACATGGCAAAAGATCAGCCAGGCGTATATAATCCTCCAGGTACTCGATAACAACAGCAAGGCTGAAGAAATAACCCAGCTTTCAGAGAAACTCGGCAATGATTCTTCAAAGAACAGGATCATTGTATTGAATAAAATCGACAGACTGCCGCCTGAAAAATTACAGGAACGGATGACTGAATTCGGAAAGCTGCTTAACGATAATGAAAAAATAATACCGGTCTCTGCATTGAATGGCACCAATTTGACCCTGCTTGAAGCTGCATTGATTGAATCGGCCGGTTTTACTGAAAATGAAGAAAATGACGTTATCATTACCAATGTGCGTCATTTTGAGGCACTTGACAAAGCTCTTTCTGCCATGAAAAGGGCTGAAGCCGGGTTAACCAGCGGCCTCCCCGGCGACCTCCTCGCCCAGGATATCCGCGAAACCATTCACTATCTCGGTGAAATCACAGGCGAAATCACCACCGACGAAGTGCTGGGCAATATTTTCAAAAATTTTTGTATCGGGAAATAGTTACTTGACTTTGCCAAATTTCAGTATTATCTTTATATACCTATTATTGATTATTTCCAGTCCTTCAATTGATTATAAATCTTGTTTTGAAAGCTAACCAGGCTTTTTTCGTCGCCCTTTAGTCTAATCTTTTCCGGTTATTTATAATGGATCACAAATGCAATGATTGATCAGTAAGAGAATACCATTCAACCTCAAGTACTTCTGTCAATGATCACTTAATTAACTAAAAATAACCTAAAGCCTGAATTATGAAAACCCTGATTTTATTGGTGTTGATACTTGCAATGGTACATCTGTCTTACGGACAGGATGTAAATATACCCGATGCAAATTTTAAAAATGCCCTGATATCCGCGGGAGTTGACACAAACGAAGATGGGAAAATCAGCTATGCTGAATGTGAGACGATAAAGAAACTGGATGTCGGTTATAAGAACATTTCAGATCTGACAGGGATTGAAGCATTTGTAAATTTAGATACACTTATTTGTTACGGAAACCAATTAATCAGTCTCAATGTCAGTAATAATAGTTCTTTAGTATTCTTATACTGCAGTCAAAATCAATTAGTAAATTTGGATATTGCCGGTTGCATAGCTTTGATATCTTTAATCTGTGACTGTAATCAACTTACCAGTCTGAATTTTACAACTAATACTGCATTAAATTATTTGGATTGCCCTGCCAACCAATTAACCAGCCTGGATGTTACAAATAATCCGGCATTATCACACCTGAATTGCTCTTCAAACCAGTTAACCAGTTTGAATGTTTCCGGTTGTCATGCTTTAACACATTTATCCTGTTTAGGCAACCAGTTAACAAGCCTGGATGTTTCCGCTTGCAAGGGACTTACCTATTTGTCCTGTGATGGCAATCCAATGATGGATGATTTGAATATCTTTGGTTGTACTTGCCTTACATACTTGGGTTGTTCTTGTAACCGGCTGACCAGCCTGGATGTTTCCAATTTTGTTGCACTGAAAGATATGGATTGTTCGTTTAACCAGTTAACCAGCCTGAAAATTTCAGGTTGCACAGCTCTCGAAAATATTGAGATCTTTGATAATCAGTTAACAGAATTAGATGCTTCCGGCTGTGTTGCTTTGACCTATTTGAGAATTTTTAACAACCCGTTAGTCAATCTGGATGTTTCTGGTTGTATCGCTTTAGAAGATCTTTATTGTATGGACAATACATTAGCCAGCCTGGATGTTTCCGGATGCAGTGCTCTTCAATACTTATATTGCTACAATAATAAATTAACCAACCTTGATGTTTCCAGTTGTATTTCTTTATCATTTTTGAATTGCGCCTATAACCAACTAGCAAGCCTAGATATTTCCGGTTGTATTGCTTTATCATTTTTGGGATGCACCAATAATCGCCTAACCAGTCTGGATGTTTCCGGTTGTGTCGGTATTGAAGCTTTGGACTGCTCCAATAATCAGTTAACCACCCTGGATGTTTCTGTTTGTAATGCTTTATGGTCTTTGTCCTGCTCAGGTAATCAGTTAACCGGACTGGATCTTTCTGCCTTAAGTGGTTTATATATACTGAATTGTGGTGGTAATCCATTCACCATCCTGGATCTTAGCATGGATACGGCATTAATAAATCTGTCGATAAATGACATGCCTGCCCTTTCTAAGGTTTGTGTATGGGAAATACCTTTCCCTGTTCCTTTTGATACAACAAACAGTCCGAATGTTTATTTTACGAATGAATGTGTAATCAATTCTTTAAATCCAGTTAAAGCATCTGACAAAATAGGATTATATCCAAATCCGTCCAATGGTATGCTGAATATAAAGATTGAAAAGGAAAATGATGCTAAAATTGAGATTTATACAATCACTGGCAAACTGATATACAGTAAAGGATTTAATTCAACATCTGAAAAAATTGACATTTCAGGCTTCCCGGGGGGTATATACCTTGTGAAGGTGAAACAGAACATGGAAGTTATTGTTAATGAACTTGTTCTGAGATAATTACTCCATTATACCACTAACATGATTGTTTTAAGTTTGTAAATATAGCCGTTTGTTTTGGCTTTCACTGCAGTATTGATGGGTCTAAAAGTTATACATCAGGCTTAACAGCAACCGGGTTCCGCTGATACTCTTGGAATTGATGATATTTCCCCTGTCGCCATAATCAATAGTACCCATCCAGGCAATATTTTGCTCCACTTCGAATGCAATCACTGACTTACCTGATGTATATGAAATTGTGGGCGTAATGCGTATAAACCGGTCAATACTTTCCCCGAGTCCAAATGTATTCGGGGCGTTAATAAACGGGGC
The DNA here is from genome assembly GCA_035299085.1 of Bacteroidales bacterium. Lineage (NCBI taxonomy): Bacteria > Pseudomonadati > Bacteroidota > Bacteroidia > Bacteroidales > Bacteroidales bacterium. The sequence continues at coordinate 17,489 of DATGXG010000027.1, forward strand.
AATCAGATCTTTTCCTGTACCCAGGTTCTTTAAATATCCGCCGAACAAACTTCCTTTTAATTTGGCTCCATATGAAATGTTTCCCCATAAAAACAGATGCCTGAAATTTGAGTATTGTTCATAACCGCTTACTGTATCGAAAGAAGATATTCCATATCCTCCCAACATAAGGCTTTCACTCGTGTTGGCAGCTAATATTGCTTTTCCGCCAATGGTGAACTTTCCGGGTTTAACCTGGCCGTAAGCCAAAATAGCACCACAATCCAATGCTTCACGGGTCTTTGTCCTGGACTTATCAATGGGGGATTCAACATAAGAACGAGGCATAAGTCGTTTATAATCAATACCTAAACCCAAAACCGTATTTTCACTTTTATACTTAATCTGTGCATGCAAATTAGGTATAAGTGAGTTGTTCTGGTAGGTAAATACTTTTCCGGAAGGTCCGCTGTTGTTATAGTCATTTTGATAAGATGCCGAAAGAATAAGATTCAAATTTCCCATTTTGTGGGTAATTGTAATCTGATCACTGCGGTTGAAAGGCTGAAATGGTGCGCCCATACTTAATGCTGCAATTCCCGGCAACACATCCATTGAGGCAAGCGGATGCCAGGCTCTTCCCACCAATAATTCGGTTTTTTCCCAGTTAAATTTTACCCATCCCTGCCTGAAACGCAATGTCGCGCAGTTCGCACGTGCCGTGAAATCAAATTCCAGTAATCCCGACGTCTTAGCTCCGAAAGCATCCGGCCCAGAAATACCGAATTTCAGCCGTGAAGCAAACGATAAAAGCGTCATGTTGGGAACTTTGTTAAGATCGTCGCCATTGATGTCAGGCGACTCCGGTAAAGGATATAATAAAACCATTCCATCAAGCGCATCCAGATTTTTGCGGTTATCATAAAATAGGTTGTTCATGATGAATCCTGAGATTTTAACCTCCGCAGGCTTTTCTGAATTTGCTGCTTGTTGGGAATAGATTGGAAGTAGTGTTATAATGCTAAAAATGAATAAATAAAATATCCTCATTATATTAATTTTATTTTGGAATAATACTATTTATTGTTTTCAGGGGATTTCATAAAAAGTACAGGAACAGTTCCCAATAAAAGCAATATGCCTGCAGCAATGTAGGAAGTTGTGTATGTTCCGGTCTTCAGAACGGCATAGCCCCCCAAAATAGGTCCGATAACCGCAGCGATTCCCCAGCCCGAAAAGACCAGTCCATAGTTCACACCCAGATTCTTAATACCGAAACGGTCAGCTGTGATCGAAGGCATTAGTGAAAACAGTGAACCATATGCCAGACCGGCAATGGCAGCTCCCGCAATGAGGGCAGGTATTGACTGATACTGGCTGAATATGAACATATTCACCGCCTGGATAAGAAATACAAGGATAAGTGATGGTTTACGACCAATTTTGTCTGAGATTAAACCAACTAGTATTCTGCCCAACGCATTAAAAAGCGAAAGAACAACAACCAGCAGAAATCCTGCCTTCCAGCCTGCCTGTGTTTGAGCGATACTTGCCATATGGGCGATAAGCATTAATCCGGCTGTTGCTGAAAGCAGAAAAGTAAGCCACAGCAAAAGTAACTCCCGGCTTTTAATGGCATCCTTCCATGAAATACCGTTAATTGCAGGCAAAACAGTTTTGCTTTTGGAATCGCCATTTTCCGGCGGATTTCTCAGAATCAAAGAAAAACCAACTATTGTAAGTAAGGCAATAACGCCCAGAATGAAGAATGTGTACTGTATTCCATACTTTTTAATTAAAAAAGCAGTCAGGGGCGCAATATAAACCGGAGCCAAACCGACTCCTGAAACCACGATACCGGAAATCATTCCTTTTTTCGAAGGAGGAAACCATTTAATGGCACAGGGTGTGGTGGCTGCATAACCCAATCCCAATCCTACTCCACCGAGAATACCAAAGGTAATCACCATGACGACCGGTGTAGTAGCAAAGCCGGAAGCAAATAAACCCAAACCTAAGAGTACTCCTCCAAGCATAGCTATGAATCGTGGCCCATATTTATCCTGGGCCCTTCCGGCAAAAATCATGATAAAAGCAAATATGGCAGCCGAAAAAGTAAACGGCAGGGATGCTGTTACATCGTTCCAGCCCCATTCCGTAACCAGTGCTTTTTTAAATACACTCCACGCATAAAGCAGTCCTAATATCAGGTTAATGCCAAGCGCAGCACTGGTTATAATCCAGCCAGTCGTTTCTTTTGGTTTCATATCAAATAGGATTGAATAAAAGGCGTGAATTTATTCACTCATTTTTCATAAATATTTTAACAAAGAAAATCAAAAAAATTAATTTTCCTTTTTTTGCGCGATGAATTTTGTTTCCTTCCGTGGTATGAATGAATTACAACCCGCCAAAACAATTTGATACGAATATTGTATGTATCAAAAAGTTGATTATGAAGACCAACCCTGAAATCAATAAAGATACTCTGCAGATGGCAGGAGGCGAACTGTATATTTGCCCGATGCGCTGTGAGGGTGACAAAACTTATCCTGAAGCGGGCAGATGCCCTGTATGCGGAATGTATCTTGTTCCGGTCAAGGGAGGCATTCAAAATACAACCCATCACGAATCACATACGCATGAGCATCAGAAAGTGGCTGATTCGGAACAAAAAGAACCGGTTAAGAATGATGGGGTGATTTACACCTGTCCCATGCACCCTCAGATCAGGCAAAACAAACCCGGAAACTGTCCGATATGCGGTATGAACCTGGTTCCTGAAAAGCCACAGGATTCAGATGAAGAAGAAATAGCGTACCGGAAAATGGCAAAGCAATTCTGGGTGGCTTTGGCTTTTTCTATCCCTGTATTTATCATAGGGATGTCGGATGTTTTTCACATAAGGCTCCATGCCATGGCACCCATGAAGGTATGGGGTTGGATCCAGCTCGTACTGGCAGCCCCTGTTGTATTCTATTCTGGCTTTGACTTTTTTAAGCGTGGCTGGAGTTCTGTTGTCCGGAAATCACCGAATATGTGGACCCTGATATCGCTTGGCGTGGGTGCAGCTTTTGTTTTCAGCGTATTAGCGCTTATAGCTCCCGGCATATTTCCCGGACAGTTTAAAGATACAGAGGGAAATGTTCACCTTTACTTTGAAGCAGCCTCGGTGATCCTCACTCTGGTTCTGCTTGGACAGGTTCTTGAACTCAGGGCCCACAGCAGAACGAATTCAGCTATTAAAGCATTGCTGAACCTGGTTCCCCCGGTGGCACGCCTGGTGGAAAATAACGAAGAAAAAGAAATCCCTCTTGAGCATGTGAAACCAGGTCAAACACTTAGGGTAAAACCCGGGGAGAAAATACCGGTGGACGGTATAATTACTGCTGGAAATGCGGTTATAGATGAAAGCATGATCTCCGGTGAATCAATGCCGGTTGAGAAATCAGTTAATGACAGGGTAACTGGCGGAACCATCAATGGAAGAACAGCATTTGATTTCCTTGCTGAAAAAGTGGGCAGCGATACACTGCTTTCGCAAATCATTGAAATGGTCAACCAGGCAAGCAGATCAAGAGCGCCCATACAGCGGCTTGCAGATGTGGTATCAAAATATTTTGTTATAATAGTTGTATCGGTTGCCATCTTAACCTTTGCCATATGGGCTGTCTGGGGACCCGACCCTGCTTATCTTTACGCTTTTGTCAATGCTGTATCGGTTTTAATTATTGCCTGTCCGTGTGCTCTCGGACTGGCTACCCCGATATCCGTTATGGTGGGCACTGGTCGTGGTGCTCAATCTGGCATTCTTGTAAAAGATGCCCGGGCCATTGAAGAAATGAATAAAGTGGATACATTGATTATTGACAAAACAGGAACAATTACTGAGGGAAAACCCTCCCTGGTATCTTATAAGTCATTTGGCAATCTTTCTGATGACGATGTTCTTAAGTATGCGGCATCCATAGATGCAAAAAGTGAACATCCGTTAGCTGAGGCTATTGTTAAAGGAGCCCGCGAAAAAAAGATTCCCCTGGTTGAGATGAGCCACTTTGAATCCCTTACAGGGAAAGGAGTTCAGGCAACAAATGATGGTAAAAAAATATTACTGGGAAATAAGAAAATTATTGATGAGTTAAAGGTTACTCTTGAAAAGGATAAATCGGAGACAGTGAAGAAATGGCAATCTGAAGGAAATACAGTAGTATACCTTGTAATCGAAGAAAAAGTCGAGGGTATTTTAAGTGTTGCTGACAAAATAAAGGAAACCTCTTTTGAAGCCATACAAGACTTACGGAAAAATGGTGTTAAAGTAATTATGTTAACCGGAGATAATGAGTATACAGCCAAAGCGGTTGCTGAAAAGCTTCATCTTGACGATTATAAAGCGGATGTTTTACCTGAAGATAAATACAAAAAAGTAAAGGAACTCCAGCAAAAGGGTAATATAGTGGCCATGGCGGGCGACGGTATTAACGATGCACCTGCACTGGCACAGGCCAATATAGGCATTGCCATGGGAACAGGTACCGATATCGCTATGCAGAGTGCTGAAATTACTCTTGTTATAGGCGATTTGAAAGGGATTGCCAAAGCAAAAGACCTAAGCCGGAGAGTGATGAGGAACATCAGACAGAACCTGTTCTTTGCCTTTGTATACAACGCATTGGGAGTGCCTATCGCTTCTGGTTTGCTATATCCGTTTTTTGGAATATTGCTGAGTCCCATGATTGCAGCAGCTGCTATGAGTTTCAGTTCCGTTTCAGTAATTGCAAACGCATTGAGAATCAGGTTGAAATAAATATAGCGCACAAAAGATACTTTGAATTGTTATCATTTAAAATAACAGTTGATTATGGAGACAACTTCAGCGAAAAGGCAATTGACTTCTGAACAACAGACAAAACTGATAACCATTTTAAAAACCCGCTTTGAGAAAAACAGGAACCGGCATAAAAATATTCAATGGGATAAGGTATTGCAAAAAATCGAATCAAAACCCGAAAAATTATGGTCCCTGTATAAAATGGAGAATACCGGAGGTGAACCGGATATCATAGGATATATCGAACAAACAGGGGAATATGTATTCGTTGATTGCTCTCCGGAAACTCCTGCTGACAGAAGAAATGTTTGTTACGATGATCAGGCCCTGGAATTACGCAAGGAACACAAACCAAAAAACAGTGCGTTAGGCATGGCTGCGGAAATGGGCGTTGAAATACTTACCGAAGATCAATACCGTGAACTACAGAAACTGGGCGATTTTGACACAAAAACTTCAAGCTGGATTTGGACACCGCCGGAAATCAGGAAACTTGGCGGGGCTCTTTTCTGCGACCGGAGATATGATCACGTCTTCGTTTATCATAATGGAGCTGAATCTTATTATGGTGCCAGGGGATTCCGTACTGTTCTGAAATTATGAAGGTAATCCTTGTCTTCGTTCAAAGTCTTGACGGGAAAATTACAAAGTGGGGCTACCCTATAGTCCGTTCCTGGTCTTCAAAGGAAGATCAGGATTACTTTTCATCGCTTATGAAAAAAAGTGAACTTACCGTGGTGGGCAGTAATACATATAATTTCGATCCGTTTAAACCATCGCCGGGTCATTTGCTTGTAGTAATGACAGGACATCCTGAACTCTATAGGACTATTCAAGGGAGTATAGAATTCTCAAACCTTTCGCCTACTGAACTTGTAAAGGAATATTCAGCCCGTTATGATCAAATGTTAATGGTCGGAGGACCTCATTTGGCTACCTCGTTCTTCACGGAAAACCTGATTGATGAAATATGGCTTACTATTGAACCCAAAATTTTCGGTTCAGGCGGCAATTTTGTAACGGATCAAAACCTGGATATCCGGCTTCAATTGAAAAGTCTCGAAAAAATCAATAACTCCGGTACTCTTATTTTAAAATATTCAGTTTTAAAGCTGTAAGAAAGTCACAGAACTGCAGAAATAAGCAAATACACATTAAAACCAATTACAACTCCCGCAATAATCCACACCGAGGTTTTCAGCCATGTCTTATTGGCAAATTCACCCATTTTTCTTTTGCTGTTGGTAAACATCACAAGCGGCACAACAGCAAAACTGAGTTGCATGGAAAGAATAACCTGGCTTAAAACAAGCAAATCGGCAGTACCTCTCTCACCATAGGTTATTGTTACGAAAAAGGCAGGAACAATGGCAATAAGGCGGGTAATTAGCCTGCGTAACCATGGCTTTAACCGTATATTAAGAAATCCTTCCATAACAATCTGGCCGGCAAGGGTTCCGGTTAAAGTTGAGTTCTGACCCGATGCCAGCAATGCAACTGCAAAAAATGTGCTCGCCATGGCGGTTCCCAGGAGCGGAGCCAGAAGCTTGTGCGCATCATTTATATCGGCAACCCCGGTATTGCCAGATGTATGAAAGGTGGCAGCCGCTACGATGAGAATGGCCGCATTAATAAAAAATGCAATGAAAAGTGAGCCTGTACTGTCAATTGTGGCATACTTAATGGCCATCCTTTTACCTTCGTTTGTACGGGGATAATTCCGGGTTTGCACAATACTTGAATGCAGATAAAGATTATGAGGCATTACAGTGGCACCAAGGATGCCTATGGCAATATAAAGCATGGATACATTGCTGACGACTTCCTTTCGGGGCATCAAACCGGATAACATCGGCATAAGATCGGGCTTTGCCAGAATTATTTCATAGAGGAAACAACCGAGTATGGTGATAATCAGAACTGCTACAATGCTTTCAATCATCCTGAAGCCTTTATATTGAAAAAATAAAATGATCAACACATCAAGAGATGTAATCAGAACACCCCAGGCCAGGGGTATTCCAAACAGCAGGTTGAGTGCAATGGCTGATCCTATCACCTCGGCCAGATCACAGGCAGCAATGGCAAGTTCACATAGTATCCACAAAATGAAATTGGTAACCGGTCCGTAATGATCGCGACAGGCCTGCGCCAGGTCCCGTTCTGCTACAATCCCGAGCTTGAGCGATAAATGCTGCAGGATCATAGCAAATATGTTTGATATAAGAATAACTGATAACAGGGTAAAACCAAACTGTGATCCTCCGGCAATGTCGGTTGCCCAGTTGCCAGGGTCCATATATCCGACTGCAACCAGAAGTCCGGGTCCTGCAAATGCGAACATTTTCTTCCACCATTTGGGTGTATCCGGAATTTTGATGGATGCAAATACCTCGGGAAGTGAATGGGTCAGTTTTTCTTTTCTCCACACTTTAACGTCTACATTTTCCATAACAGGCGATTTTGGAATAATAAATTAGTTGAGCTAAACTTTAGTTATTAGGTTAACCAAATTTATTTAACTTTGTTCATCTATAAATTATTAAAACAACAGGCCTCTGAGTAAATAAAACCGTATGCAAACCCATACTGAAGAAAACTACCTGAAATCGATTTACAATCTGGCCAGTCTGAACACCGGTAAAGTCAGTGTCACCGGTCTCGCTGCTGCACTGGGTAATAACCCGGCATCAGTCATCGATATGCTCAAAAGAATGGTGGATAAAAGACTTATCCGGTATGACAAGGTTAAAGGGGTCAGGCTCACTGAAAGCGGTGTAAAGTCAGCCCTTGAAACAATCCGCAAACACAGGTTATGGGAGATGTTTCTGCAGGAAAAACTTGGTTATGGTTGGGATGAAGTGCATGAAATTGCTGAAGAACTTGAACATGTAAGGGGTATCAACCTGGCCGACCGGCTGGATAAGTTCCTTGGATACCCTGAATTTGATCCACACGGAGAAGTGATACCAAAAGCCGATGGAAAATTCACCCACCTTGATGAAAAAGCGTTGAATGAAACCGAAACAGGCCGGGATTATAAGGTTGTTTCAGTTAAGGATACATCCCGGTCTTTCCTGAAATACCTTGAGAAATTGAATATCAGTATTGGTACGATTATCAGGGTGCTTGAAAAGATTGACTTTGATGATTCACTGATTATTTCAGTCAAAGGCGTGAAAAACACCATATCCAGCAAACTGGCTTCTAATATTCTCATTGGAACGAACTGAGAAAAGTACCTGTTATTTTCATGTCGTATTATCTTTTAGTTATTTTTGTTTCGGATAGCGAACATGAAAATAATTGCATACATACTTGCACTTTATGTATTTGTTCTGTCTGTCATGCCCTGTTCGCATGACCCGGAATGCAATCCATCACGGTACCTGACTGAACTGAATTCAGTTTCTCACCGGATCGATACGGATCATTGTTCTCCTTTCTGTAACTGCAACTGCTGTTCATCCCCGGTGGTCTATCAAAATATCGTGCTCCATTTCGATTATTTTTCTTTTCAGGATAAACCTTATTTTTCTACTATCCAGGGAAAGGTCAAATCACACTTCATCTCATTCTGGCAACCGCCAAAAATAGGTTAATACATAAACCCGGCCGGTTCCGGGGCTATATCTCATTGTATTAATCCATCATTTTTTCACATGATTGAACGTGTTATTCATTTTTCGATAAGGAATAAATTCATTATAGGTTTGTTCACCATTGCCCTGGTGTGTTGGGGCTCTTATTCACTATCACGGCTTCCGGTTGATGCCATTCCTGATATTACAAACAACCAGGTTCAGATCATAGCCATTGCTCCATCACTGGCTGTGCAGGAGGTAGAAAGTTTCATTACTTCACCTGTCGAAGTTGCCGTTTCGAGCATTCCTGATATTCTTGAACTCAGATCCATTTCAAGGCTTGGCCTGTCGGTTGTGACTGTTGTATTTGACGACGACGTAGATGTATACTGGGCCAGGCAGCAATTGAATGAACGGTTGAAAGAGGCTGAAGAAAGTATACCGGAAGGAGTAGCTAAAATTGAACTGGCTCCGATTTCAACTGGTCTCGGAGAAATATACCAATATCGTTTGGCCGTGGCACCCGGACTCGAATCTAAGTACAATCCAATGGAACTCCGAACGATCCAGGACTGGATTGTAAGGAGGCAAATGCTTGGTACACCCGGAGTGGCCGATATAAACAGTTACGGTGGTTTTGTAAAGCAATATGAAATTTCTGTAAATCCTGAAATACTTCGGGGCATGGATTTAACCCTCACCGATATCTTTGAGGCTCTTGAAAGGAATAATGAAAATACGGGCAGTGCCTATATTGATAAAAAACCTTCAGCTTATTTTATTCGTGGTATAGGTCTTGTTAAAAGCCTTGAGGATATTGAACAAATTGTAGTTAAAACAACATCCTCCGGTCTTCCTGTTCTTATAAGGGATGTTGCACGTGTACAATTTGGCGCAGCCATACGATACGGTGCGTTTGTGGTGGATACTACCGAAGCCGTGGGTGGTGTAGTAATGATGCTGAAAGGGGCCAATGCTCATAAGGTTATCGACCAGGTACAGAGCAGAATTAAAATTATCCAGAAGAGTTTACCGGATGGCGTCTCCATTGAGCCCTATCTTAACCGAAGCGACCTTGTGGGGCGGGCCATTGGCACTGTATCTGAAAACCTGATCATTGGTGCACTGATCGTTGTTTTTGTACTCGTTTTGTTATTGGGTAATCTAAGGGCAGGCCTGATCGTGGCGTCCGTGATACCGCTAGCCATGCTCTTCGCTATTTCAATGATGAATCTTTTCGGGGTATCAGGAAACCTGATGAGCCTTGGAGCCATTGACTTCGGCTTGATTATCGATGGCGCCGTAATTATTGTCGAAAGCGTTGTGCACAGGATCACATTGAGCAAGCATCATCATCAGGGAATTGAAACACTTTCACAGGAACAAATGGATGAGAATGTTTTTGATTCGGCCCGGAAGATGATGAGTTCTGCTACTTTCGGACAAATCATCATTCTGATCGTTTACCTTCCTATTATGGCATTGACCGGAATTGAAGGAAAAATGTTCCGGCCCATGGCACAGGTTGTTGTATTTGCATTGCTTGGTGCAACCATCCTCTCACTTACCTATGTACCAATGGCTTCAGCATTATTCCTGAGTAAAAAAACAATTCATACAAGGAACATTTCCGATAAACTGATCGATTTATTCCACAGGGTTTTCAATCCTATAATCCGATATGCACTAAACCATAAACGATTGGTTTCGATTTCAGCTCTTATCCTTTTTATTATCAGCCTTTTCATTTTTTCAAAACTCGGAGGTGAATTCATTCCCCAGCTCGAAGAAGGGGACCTTGCAGCCGGGGTAATGACCTTGCAGGGAGGCTCCCTTTCAAACACAATTGAACAGGTTGAAAAAGCCAATAAAATTTTGCTCACGAACTTTCCTGAAATCAAACATGCAGTCTGCAAGATCGGTGCCGGTGAAATTCCTACCGACCCAACACCCATGGAAACAGGTGATTATATTATTACACTGAAACCGAAAAAAGAATGGACTTCAGCCAATAACAGGGAAGATCTTGTTGCATTAATGGAGGAAAAACTGGTAACCCTTGCGGGGGTAAAATTTGAATTTCAGCAGCCCATCCAGATGCGGTTTAATGAACTTATGACCGGTTCAAAACAGGATGTTGCAGTCAAACTATATGGTGATAAACTGGACGTCCTTGCGGAGAAGGCATCGGAAATAGAAAAACTCATTTTGAACATCAAAGGAGTGGAGGACATCAATGTCGAAAAAGTTACCGGACTTGCCCAGATCCAGGTTGAATTCAAAAGAGAAAGACTTGCCCAGTACGGCCTTTCAATTGATGAAGTAAACCGTTTGCTTAGGGCTGCTTTCGCGGGTAGTGAAGCCGGTGTTGTTTTCGATGAGGAAAAGCGTTTTGGTCTTGTTGTAAGGCTTGACAGGGATTACAGGCAGAACCTGGAGGACGTGAAAAACCTTTCGGTTGGTATGCCCGGAGGAAACCAGATACCTTTTGAACAACTCGCTGATATCACTATAAAATCGGGACCTGCACAGGTTTCTCGTGAACATGCCAATCGGCGGATAACGGTTGGTTTTAATGTAAGGAACCGGGATGTGCAAACGGTTATTAATGAAGTTTCGGATATAATTGACAGGAAAATCTCGCTTCCTTCAGGGTACTATATCTCCTACGGCGGCCAGTTTCAGAACCTTCAGGCAGCTAAAAACCGCCTTGCCATTGCAGTGCCTGTTGCTTTGCTTCTCATCTTTGTCCTTTTATACTTCACATTCAATTCTTTAAAGCAAACCGTCCTGATTTACACGGCTGTTCCCCTTTCTGCTATCGGAGGTATCTTTGCCCTTTGGATTCGGGGTATGAATTTTTCAATTTCTGCAGGTGTCGGTTTTATAGCGTTGTTTGGAGTCGCTGTTTTAAATGGTATTGTACTAATCGCTGAATTCAACAGACTGGAAAAGGAAGGTATAGCCGATATCACCGAAAGAGTATTAAAAGGACTTCATACCCGGTTACGGCCCGTTATAATGACTGCTGCTGTAGCCTCACTGGGTTTCATGCCTATGGCAATCTCAACATCTGCCGGTGCTGAAGTTCAGAAACCTTTGGCCACCGTTGTCATAGGCGGGTTGATCACTGCTACTTTCCTTACACTGGTTATTCTTCCTGTGTTCTATATTATGCTCTCGCGGTTCTCACTAAAAATAAAATTAAGAGGAAAATCTTCAGGAATGGCTTCCTTTCTTATCCTTTTGCTTTTAGCAACTTTTATAAACAATAGTTTACGAGCCCAGGAAAAGATAAATGAAAAACAAGCGGTTGAGATAGCCTTGAATAACAACCTGGAAATCAAAGGTTCAACATATGAAACACAAGCATTGAAAGCATTGCGAGGCTCTTCATGGGATATACCAAAAACAGAAGTGGAAGCGCAGTATGGACAGTTCAATTCATATGATAAGGATAACAGTATATCGGTGAGTCAGTCGTTTTCATTTCCCTCGCTCTACATAAACCAGGACAAACTCGCCGGTGCAAATTACAGGAGCGGTCAATGGCTGCTTAAAGACAAAGAGATTGAAATAGCAGCACAGGTCAGACAGGTATACTGGCAAATCGCTTACCTGTATTCCAAGCAAAAGCTCCTGCTATACCAGGACAGCCTGTTTGCAGGATTTCTGCGCGCAGCGGAATTAAAGGCCAACTCAGGAGAAACCAACCGACTTGAAATGATCAATGCGCGTTCGCAGAGCCTTGAAATCAGGAATAACCTGAACAAGGTATCAACTGATCTGATGACCTACAATCAGCGACTGATGATACTTCTCAATTCTGACAAACCTTTGGTAATAGCTGATTCAGCAATTACAATCATAACTATTGTAAGAACAGATTCAGGTGGAATTGAAAACAATCCGAAAATTGCCTACATGCAGGAACAAGTACAGGTTGCCCGTATGCAGAAAAAAGTTGAGAACAGCCGGATTATGCCTGATTTAAGCATTGGCTGGTTCAGCCAGACTATGAAAGGCACCCAGGATGTGAACGGAATTCCAAGGGAATTTGGTCCCGGTGACCGTTTCACAGGTTTTCAGGCAGGTATTTCAATTCCTCTTTGGTTTGTGCCCTGGGTATCTCAGGCAAAAGCCGCTAAACTAAGGCAACAGGCTGCCGAGGTAAATGCTGAATCATATCGGAAAACAATTTCGGATCATTTAGTAATGCTTGAGAATGATTATAAAAAATTCTCAGCTACAATCAGATACTATGAAAATCAGGCAATCCCTGAGGCAGACCTGATCATTGATCAGGCTTCACGCAGTTATCGCGCGGGGGCAATGGATTACAATGATTACATCATGAATCTGAACAGGGCGCTAACAATCCGGCACAGTTATCTTGATGCAATGAATGAACTGAATCAGACCCTTATCAATCTTGATTATATAACAGGAAAAGAATTTTAATTGAATAATTTACATGATCATGAATAAGTATTTGAATTTTATATTGGTATGTTCTATCATCCTTCAGTTTTCATGCAAGCAACGGAAGGCAGTTGAAAGTGTTGCCGAAGAAGTTTTGCCTGAAGATGTGGTGGAAATGCGTGATGACCAGATTAAGCTTGCAGGAATTGAAATCGGTGCCATTGAATACAGGTCAGTGAGCAGTACAATAAAAGTTAGTGGAATAGTAACGGCTTCACCCCAAAATTCGGCCACCATCTGTATGCCTATGGGCGGTTTTGTTAAAAGTACTTCAATGGTTGCCGGAAATGCCATAAAGAAAGGACAGACACTTGCCGTTCTTGAAAACCAGGAGTACATTGACCTTCAGCAAAATTACCTTGATACAAAGAATAAATTCGAGTTTGCAGAAAACGAATACAAACGGCACAATGAGCTTTACAAAGAAGATGTGTATTCAAGGCAAAACGTCCAGCAGGTAACTTCGGAGTATAAAAGCCTCATGGCTCAGCTTAAGGCATATGAACAAAAGCTTTCTCTTATCGGAATTCATGCAGCTGATCTGCACGAAGACAATATAAGCAGTTCTGTGGCATTAACAGCTCCCATTTCCGGATACATTAAATCGGTTAATATTAATCTCGGCAAGTATGTATCACCTTCCGACGTACTGTTCGAAATAGTAAACACTGACAACCTGCTTCTTGAGCTTACTCTATTTGATAAAGACGCTGATAAAGTTAACCTCGGGCAGAACATCCGGTTTTCCATCAATAATGAATCCGAACAACATACAGCTGCCATTTACCAGACAGGCAAATCAATAGGAACTGACAAAACCTATAAAGTATACGCAACTGTCAAAGGTTCATGTAAAAACGTAATTCCGGGAATGTATGTGAATGCCCTTATCGAAACCTCCGGAAACAAAGTTGCTGCCCTGCCCTCTGAGGCTATTGTAAACTTTGATGATAAGGACTATATCTTTGTTTTTGATAAGGATAAGGTTGAAGATGGCAAACCTTTTTGTGAATATAAAATGATAGAGGTACATAAGGGTTCGACCGAAAACGGTTTTACAGAAGTTCAGCTTCCTGAAAATTTTAATATCCAGACGAGTAAAATTGTAATAAAGGGTGCATACAACCTGCTATCGGCCAAAAAAAATGCGGGCGAAATGGCATGTTGATTATATTTGGATATATTTGTAAGGAGAACTTAAATCAGACACTGACTTGACAGCTGACCTCACCATTTTATTAATAACTGCGGCATCTATAGGATTCATGCATACGCTTACAGGTCCTGATCATTACCTGCCGTTTATAGTTATGGGGAAAGCCAGGAACTGGAAAACAGCTAAAACACTGGGCATTACCTTTTTATGCGGACTTGGACATGTGGGTAGTTCGATTCTTATCGGTGCAATTGGCATTATCCTGGGTCTGGGAGTAAAAAAGCTTGTTATTTTTGAGTCGTTCAGAGGTAACATTGCTGCCTGGGCATTTATTGCCTTCGGCTTTATCTACTTCATCTGGGGTCTTTGGAAAGCAAGGAAAGATAACCCTCATAATCATCTCCATATTCACCATAATGGATCCATACATGTGCATGAACATCATCACTCACCGGTTCTTACGCATAACCATGAACACCCGCAGCCAAAACCGGTAAACCTTACCCCCTGGATACTTTTCACCATTTTTGTTCTTGGCCCCTGTGAACCATTGATCCCTCTGCTGATGTATCCTGCGGCTGAAATTCATACAGGAGCAATTGCAATGGTTGCCGGTGTTTTCTCAGCGATAACAATCGTAACCATGATGGGAATTGTAATTCTGACGTTGCAAGGCATTAACTTCCTGCCGATGAAAGCTTTTGAGAAATATATGCATGCAATTGCCGGAGCTGCCATCTGTCTCAGCGGTCTTGCCATTGTATTCCTCGGATTATAGTATATCAGCATTCACAAAGTCCGATTTCAGTTTACAACATTAACAACTTGTTTCTGTTGATTCAGGTAAATGTTATAAGTAATGCCTGAGGGCCCGACTGTTGTCATACTTAAGGAAGAAGTGCAGCCGTTTGCCGGGAAGACGGTTATTGAAGCTGCAGGTAATTCTAAAATACCGTTGGGAACGATTCAGGGTCAGACAATCAGGCAATTTAAAAGTTGGGGTAAGCACTTCCTGATCTGTTTTAACGGTTTTGCGCTCCGGGTTCATTTCCTGATGTGGGGATCTTACAGGATTAATGTGGAAAGACAACTTGCCCCCAGGTTAAAACTTGTATTTGAAAACGGCTTTGTTTGCTTTTATTCATGCGCTATCCGCTTCATTGACCGGGATCCTGAGACAATTTATGATTTTTCCTCCGATGTGATGAGTGATACATGGGATACGGAAAAAGCCAGGGCAAAAGTCACAACCCATCATGAATCCCTTGTCTGTGACGTCCTTCTTGACCAGGAAATATTTTCAGGAGTAGGAAATATAATTAAAAACGAGGTTTTGTACAGGATAAAAGTTCATCCGGAATCGCAAACAGGAAAAATCCCGTCAAATAAAATTGATGAACTGGTTAAGGAAGCAAGAAACTATAGTTTTGATTTTTACGAATGGAAAAAAAAGTTCGAATTGAAAAAGCACTGGCTTGCGCACAACAGGAAGGTTTGTGTCCGTTGTAACCTGCCTCTTGTAAGAAGGCACACAGGATTAAAAAACAGGAGGAGTTTCTTTTGCGGAAATTGCCAGGTATTATATTAAACTTTCATGCGCTCTGCTTGTTTTCCAAAGTATACAGCAGTAAAACTAAATATAATACGTTATGGAAACAATGGAAAAAAACATCAAATCCAAGATGGATCAGATTAATCCCGAAAAGAAAGAAGGACGCTTAGCTGAAGCCATTGAGGAACAAACTGCAAAACTGCCTTCTGACCTTTTCCTTTGGGCTTCGCTCGGATCAATGGCCGTTTCATTAACTCTCAAGGCAATCAGAAGGGATGAGCAGGCTTTATTTGTTGGCCTTTGGGCTCCGGCATTCCTGCTTTTCGGAATATATAACAAGCTGGTGAAACAACTCGGGCATGACTCTGAATCTGAATAGAGTTCAGGGATCAGTAATCGGTAAATCAGTAATCAGTGATCGGTAATCAGTGATCGGTAATCGGTGATCGGTAATGGCTAGTGAAATACTGAATACCGATTACTGAATACCGATTAACGATTAACGAATACTTAATACCTATTTTTCCTCTTTCTTTTTGGCTCTTTCCTCCTGTATACTGTCTCGCTTAGCCTGTCTTTCTTTCTTGTTAAAGTATCCTCTCAGGAGTATATTTCGTTTGGCGGCCTCCATGTTTTCATTGAGGCCTTTTGTACTCTTTTTAAGATTTACTACCATATCACTCAGATTCTGAGAAATGACAGAATCCTGTATTAGCCTTCCAAGGGTTCCTTCACCGTTATTTATGCGAACCATAATTTCAGCAAGTTGCCCTGAAATGATTTTAAAGTTATCTGCAGTCACTGATAAACTGGATATTATGGCGTCAGTTTCAATGGGCTCAGCGGATGCCAGCACGTATCCATTCCTTGCGAACGGAGAATCCGAACTCCCCTGGTTAATTGTAAGGATCCTGTCTCCGATTATTCCTTCGGATCCAATCGTTACAAGGCAATCGGTTTTTATAAAAGGCTGAAGGTTTTTTTTAAGGACCATATCCACCTGGACTGTTGTATCGTTGACGATTACAATATTTCCTATTGATCCTATATTGATTCCGGAAAACCTCACATTGTTGCCTACTTCGAGGCCGCTTACATTACGAAACGTGGTGGAAAGCCTGTAAACCGGATTGAAAATATTCTTTTGTCTTCCGATCAGAAAGATGGCAACGACAAAAAGGATCAGTCCAACCAGAATAAAAGCACCCAGCCTTAGCATATAAGATTCTGATTTATTGTTCATTATCCTTATTTAAAAAATGATTTTATAAAGTCATCTGTCGAATTTTCAAATAGTGCAAAGTCACCTTCGCTGTATACCTTGCCCTGGTTGAGCATAATAACCCTGTCAGCCGTTTTGCGGGCACATGAAATATCATGTGTAATGATCATGGATGAAGTTTTATATTTTTCTTTCACATCATTGATAAGCTGGCTGATTTCATCTGTTGTGGCGGGGTCCAATCCGGTAGTCGGCTCATCATAAAGCATTATTCGTGGCTCCACTACAATTGTGCGTGCAAGGCTTACCCGTTTTCTCATTCCCCCTGATAATTCAGAAGGCATTTTATCATGCGTCCCTTTCAGACCAACATTTTCAAGTGCTGAATTTATCTTTTCATCCACTTCACCATCATCCAGGTTCTTTTGGATGCGTCTCAGATGAAATTCAAGATTTTCTTTTACAGTCATTGAATCGTACAAGGCACCTCCCTGGAATAAGAAGCCGATTTTTTTGCGCACTTCAGCCAGTTCATCATCACCCAGTGTTGCGACATCCTGACCGAAAACCTCAATAATTCCTCCATCCGGAACGAGTAAACCTATGATACATTTTATGAGAACGGATTTACCGCAACCTGACTTTCCCATTACAACAAGATTCTCTCCGTCATTCAACCGAAGCGTAATATCCTTAAGGATTTCCTGGTGATCAAAACCGATCCTCAGATTCTTAATATTTATAACTGATTGATTCATTGAATAATATCCGTAATTTGAACAGCAATCAGGTCCACAACAATTACAAGAAGAGAGGCGGCTACTACAGCGCTATTGGCTGCTACCCCAACGTTTTCGGTTCCTCCTGTTACAGTGAATCCTTTATAACATCCGGTTAATCCGATAACCCATCCAAAAACAAAGCTTTTTACAAGTGCAGGGAAAAAATCGTAAAAATCAACAGATCCGAAGGCTCTTGAAATAAAGAGGATGAGACTGACACTACCTTTCAAATTGATACCTATCCAGCTTCCGGCAAGCGCAAAGGCATCAGCAAAGACAACCAAAAGGGGAAGCATTAACATACAGGCTAAAACACGGGTAACCACAAGATATCTCACTGGATTTATTGATGAAACTTCCATGGCATCAATTTGTTCTGAAACCCTCATCGATCCTAACTCGGCGCCCATTCCTGATCCGATTTTTCCGGCAAAAATCAGGGCTGTAATTACAGGACCTATTTCGCGGATTATTGAAACGGCTACCATTCCCGGAAGCATGCTAACCGCTCCGAATTCATCCAGGGCAGGTCTTGACTGTATAGTCAGTACCATTCCCATAATGAATCCGGTTATACCAACCAGGGGAAGCGATTTATTGCCAATTTTGTAACACTGGCGCATAAACTCCCTGAATTCAAAACCAAATGAAAACGTTTCTTTAAGAACCTGGCCGGTGAATGCAGCCACATTTCCTATTTGTAAAAGGAAGCCCTCCATTTGCAAAGAGTTGACTTTTAACGACTTTTTCATAACGGCTTTAAACGCGGTTGGCGTTAAAGAAACAGATTTCAGCGACGTTTTGTTTTGAAAGGGGTTCTGGGGTTCAAAAGTTCAGAAGTTCAAAAGTTCGGAAGTTCAGAAGTTCGGAAGTTCAGAAGTTCTGAAGTTCAGAAGTTCTGAAGTTCAGAAGTTCAAAAGTTTGGAAGTTCAATGGTCAAAGCTCACTGGTTCAGAGGTTAATATGTTCAGACCAAAACCTCTAAACCTCTAAACCTCTAAATCTCTAAACCTCTAAACCTCCAAACCTCTAAATCTCTAAACTTCTAAACTTCTAAACTTCTAAACCTCTAAACTTTATTATCTTTATAAACCACGAATTCAAAATCAAGATCATGAAAAAGCGATTCAGCCTGCCTTTACAAATAGCGACTGCGATAGTACTGGCCGTCATTCTGGGGTCGGTGTTCCCTTCCCTTTCACCATACATCTCATGGATAGGAACATTATTCCTCAAAGCGCTTAAAATGATTGTTGCCCCGCTGGTGCTTGTTTCCATAATATGCGGAATGACGAAACTCCAGGGTGGCAAAGATTTTGGCCGTCTTGGTGTTAAAACATTAGCGTGGTATATAGCCACCAGCCTGATAGCCATTATTACCGGTCTCATACTTGTAAACCTCATTAAGCCGGGTGTGGGAACAACGTTAAATTTAAAGGCACATATTGCAGGATTATCTGTTCAAACCGCATCCATCTGGGACAGTCTGATGCGGATTGTGCCTGATAATATGTTCAGGGCACTTGTTGAAACTGAAATGCTGGCTATCATTTTTATAGCTATGTTATTCGGATATTTCATCACAGTTCTTGAAGATCAGCATAAAAAGACTCTCACCTCCTTTTTTGAAGCAGCCAACGAGCTTGTCATGAAAGTGACTGGTCTGATAATTTCTTTTTCACCGCTGGGAATCTTCGGAATTGTGATTAAGATAGTTGCGGAACAGCCGAACCTGGGAGAGCTTATATACCGGCTGGGGTTATACATGTTTGTTGTTATTGCAGGCCTGATTATTCATTCGGTGATTATCCTTCCGCTTATCCTTAAATTGTCGTCCGGAATAAGTCCGTTACGTCATGCAAAGGCCATGGTGACTCCTTTGCTTACTGCATTTTCTACATCTTCTTCCAATGCTGCCCTTCCCCTTTCGATGGATGCCATGGAAAAAAATGCTGGTGTATCGGTAAAACTGACAAGCTTCACACTGCCGCTTGGAACTACAATAAATATGAACGGTACTGCTTTATATGAAATAGTAGCCGCCCTATTCATTGCACAGGCTTATGGAATAAATCTGACTGTAGGACAGCAGGTAATCACAGTATTCACTGCCTTAATGGCCGCTGTAGGAGCCGCCGGAGTACCCATGGCAGGAATGGTTACAATGGGTATGGTTCTAACAGCTGTAGGATTACCCATGGAAGGAATAGGACTGATACTGGCAGTAGACAGAATACTGGATATGTTCAGAACAGCGGTGAATGTATGGGGTGATACAACAGTATGTGCAATCATTGCAAAATCGGAGGGTGAAAAGATATATACTTAATGATATCCTAATGGCATCTTAATCGTTCCTTAATTTAAAATAGTTGTTTTTGGGATAAGTTTGAATAAGGCAATTGATATAAAAATTAATACCCTATGTTATGAAAAATAAAGAAAGACTTATCCGTAAAATGAAAAATGCTGTTGAGGATCTTCAGCCATATTCATATGAGGAGTTCCGGGAAAAACTTCCGGCACTTGTCGATCGTTCTTACAGTTTTGGCCTCCTCGATACAATTTTCACAAAAAGAACCGGCAAATCGTTAAAGGATTATTTTAACCAGAGAAAACTGGAAAAAGCAAGTGAACTCATAGAACAGTATCATCTGACGGCATTGGAAGTTGCCTACCAGCTTGGCTTTAAAAGTATTTCAGCAATGATTAAAACAATAACCGATCTGCACCGATCCATTAGCACAGATATCATCGCCAATCTTCAAAGACAATTCGGATCAATGCTCCCGGCTATGTGATTTAAATGTTAAAATTTTTTAAACAATATTTAACGAACGCTTGTTATTGAATGTAAATTGAGATAAATTCATATTCTGTACATATAGCTTATCCTTTTCAGTATTAAACTATTTTTATGAAAATTTCACCTGCCCTCGTTTCATTAGCGTGTTTTTTCATTCTACAGTGTACAATCTATGGACAAAGCGATACGGGCCAGGCGAAACAGCTGAATGATTCAGGACAGGCTACCCTTGCTTTAAAAGATTCAGCCCAGGCCCAGGATCTTAGTAAATGGAATTCCTATACGAGCCATGACGTCAGGGCAGGTGAAAGAATTTTTCACGGCTTTGTTTCTTCCCAGTTGAACACTGTCAATTGTGCGTCCTGTCATAATGTCCAGGCAATTGATACGTTTAACTGGAATCCTTCGGCATTTGAACTCGGACTAAAGTATCAAGAAAGAGGTTTTAATTCATTTAAATCAGCTATAATGGAGCCGACGGGGCAGGTAATGTCCCGTATTCATCAGAATCTTAATCTTACCGATGAACAGATCCACCAGGTTAAAAGTTACCTCACTGACCTGGCCATCAAAGGTCAGGAACCTTTAAAACCACTTAAAACCAACCGGATCCTTTTCTTTTTATTGATTTTTGTCTTCATACTGGCATTTGTTGACCTCGCTTTTACCCACATTATAAAGCTAAGGCTGCTTCATTTTGCCATAATGGGTATTTCACTGCTGCTGATCACACGATATCTTGTTATTTCAGCAATCGATGTCGGAAGATCACAGGATTATCAGCCTGACCAACCTATCAAATTTTCACATGCCGTACATGCCGGACAAAACCAGACAAGTTGTCTTTATTGCCATTTCAATGCCGAACGAAGCAAATTTGCAGGAATTCCTCCGGCAAATGTTTGTACTAACTGCCATGTGCTTGTTAAGGAAGGCGCAAGGAGCGGCAAATTTGAAATTGCGAAGATTTATGATGCACTCGAAAAAAATGAACCCATAAAATGGGTCAAAATCCATAACCTGCCTGATTTTGTATTTTTCAGTCATTCACAACATGTGGTGGCAGGAAAAATCGATTGCATCCAGTGCCATGGCGATGTGACCAAAATGGACCAGGTAGCGCAGGTAAAAGATCTTTCAATGGGATGGTGCATTAATTGCCACAGGACAACGAAAGTTCAGTTCGACAACAAGTTTTACGGAAAGTACGCGGAATTGCATAAAATGCTAAGAGAAGGAAAAATTACCGGTGTCACCGAAGAACAGATCGGTGGTACTGATTGTATGAAATGTCACTATTAAACCGGTATATCCATATGAAAAAATACTGGCGCAGCCTCGAGGAAGTTGTATCAGGACCTGTTAATGAACAGGAAGAATATATTGAGTCAGCTGATAAGGAGAATATTCTTTCTTCCATGCTTGAAGGCATTCCGTTTAAGCAGAATGCCTCACGCAGGGATTTTATCAAGCTGATGAGTTACAGTGTTACATCAGCTGCTTTGCTGGCTGCGTGCCAAAAGCCTGTTCAACACGCGATCCCTTTCCTTATTCAGCCCAGTGATGTTACTCCGGGTATAGCCTCCCATTTCGCTTCAACCTTTTTTGACGGATCAGAATTCTGCCCTGTTGTGGTTAAAGTAAGAGACGGACGACCCATCAAACTCGAAGGAAATAAACAATATTCATGGGCCAATGGAGGAACATCGCCCAGGGTACAGGCTTCCGTATTAAGCTTATATGATAATGCCCGGTTAAAGGGGCCGTCATATAAAGGCAAACCCATAACCTGGAATAAGCTTGACAGTGAGGTAATTGCAAAACTTACAAAGATTAACCAGGAAGGTAAAGAAATCGTATTTCTGGCTTCTAGTATATACAGTCCGTCTACACGAAACGTTATTGAAAATTTCAGTAAAGCATTTTCTCAAACCCGGGTGGTGTATTACGATGGTATCTCTTATTCGGGTATCCTGGATGCGTACCGTGAAGTTACAGGGATAGAAGGAATTCCTTACCCGCTCTTTGAAAAGGCGGATGTGATTGTGAATTTCGGTGCCGATTTCCTCGGTACCTGGCTGATGCCAACTGAATTCGCTTTATCCTATGTCAAACGCAGAAAGGTAGAAAAGGAAAAAACAAATATGAGCAGGCATATTCAGCTTGAACCGAATATGTCACTTACAGGAAGCAATGCTGACGAAAGGATACAGATAAAACCATCCGATGAACCGGCAATTATGGTCAGGTTGTATAATCTGATCGCTTCAAAAGCAGGAGGCGAACCTATTCCTGTTCAAAATGCGAATAGTGATCTGCCTCTTGAAAAAATTGCTGCCGAACTTCTTTCTGCAAAGGGAAAATCAATTGTGTTGTCGGGTTCCAACGACATCACGGTTCAAAAGATTGTCATTGCCATAAACCGGCTCCTCGGAAATTTTGGTAATACTCTCGTTACTGACCGTCCCATACTGATAAAGAAAGGATCTGATAAACAGTTATTTGATCTGGTTGGCAGAATGCAGGATGGCCGAGTAGGTGCCGTGCTATTCTATAATACAAACCCTGTGTATGATTACTATGACCAGGGTGCATTTGTAAAGGCGATGGAAAAGACGGAATTAAAAATTTCGTTTAACTCATTTCCTGATGAAACCTCTAATCATTGCGATTATGTTTGTCCCGATTACCATTTTCTTGAATCATGGAATGATTTTGAGCCCAGAAAGGGTATTTACAGTGTTTCACAGCCGACAATCTATCATATATTCGATACCCGCCAGGTGCAGGACAGTTTGCTTACCTGGATGAGTGCACCCGAATCATATGCCGATTTTCTTCGCAATAACTGGAAAAACAATTTATATCCTCAGATTAAAACTGAAAGTGATTTTGAAACTTTCTGGGTAAAACTGTTACAGAACGGTTGTTTTGAAACAAACACAGGTTCGGAATCCGCTGTTCCGTTTAATGCTGATATGAGAAATGTGACTGTACAGGAATCAACCACTAAGTTCGAACTTCAGCTTGTGGTTCCTGTGCCGGTTTCGTCCCCATATCATTCGAATAATCCATGGTTGCAGGAATTACCTGACCCTATTACACGGGTTACCTGGGATAATTATGCTTCGGTTTCCCCGAAACTCGCAGAGGAAAAAGGAATTGAAACCGGGGATATTCTTAAAATCGGTGATCTTGAGATTCCAGCCCTTGTTCAACCCGGACAAAAATTCGAGGTCGTTTCAATTGGACTGAACTATGGAAGAAAAAATGCAGGAAAGGTAGCTGAAAATGTAGGGGTTAATGTTTATCCTTACCTGGCAAGGAGCAAAGATGATACCATCCAATATTATCGTGAAATTCCCGAACCGCTGAAAACAGGTAAAAAGGAAGTCCTTGCACAGAGCCAGACACATCACACCCTTGAAGGCAGAAATATAGTAAGGGAAACCACACTCGCAGAATATAAAAACAAGCCGAATGCCGGCAACGAAATGCATGAGGAATTTGAAAAGATGCATCATACGCTTTATCCTGACCGGGAGTATACTAATTTTCACTGGGGGATGGGCGTTGATCTCAATTCATGCATTGGTTGCGGCGCCTGCACAATCGCGTGCCAGGCTGAAAATAATGTAGCCGTGGTAGGTAAAGAGCAGGTTATCAAGCGTCGTATCATGCATTGGATCAGGATAGACCGTTATTACCTAGGTGCTCCTGAAGCCCCGTCGGTTGTATACCAGCCGATGACCTGCCAGCACTGCGATAATGCACCCTGTGAAAATGTTTGTCCTGTTGCCGCCACCACCCACAGCAATGAAGGGTTGAATCAAATGGCTTATGCACGGTGTGTGGGAACCCGTTACTGTATTAACAACTGTCCCTACAAAGTAAGACGCTTTAACTGGTTCAGGTTTACTGATAACCCTAAATTTGATTACAACCAGGCTTCCGAACTGGGTAAACTGGTTCTCAACCCGGATGTTATCGTGCGTGAACGCGGTGTTGTTGAGAAATGCACATTCTGCGTTCAGCGAATACAGGAAAAGAAACTTGCAGCAAAACTTGAAAACCGGACTTTGCAGGATGGTGAGGTGATTCCGGCATGTGTGCAGGCTTGTCCCGTAGACGCTCTTTCATTCGGAGATCTGAATGACAAGCACAGCAATATTTTCAAATTATATACCAATGAGCGGAATTATCATGTACTTGAGGAATTGCATACATTGCCGAAAATTGGTTATTTAACAAAAGTAAGAAACACAGAAGCCTGAGCCTATGGATGCCCGAGAAATACGAGGTGATCTGATTACCGGTAACAAAAAGATGTCGGATGTTACACGTGACATTATCCGCCCGATAGAAGCGCCGGCTCCCAAATGGTGGTTTATTGCCATGGGATTAAGCACTATTACTATGTTATGGGGCTTGTATTGCATGTACCTGACTGTCCGTTTTGGGATTGGTATGTGGAACCTGAATAACAGTGTCGGATGGGGCTGGGACATCATTAACTTTGTCTGGTGGATCGGGATCGGCCATGCCGGCAC
The DNA here is from genome assembly GCA_035299085.1 of Bacteroidales bacterium. NCBI lineage: Bacteria > Pseudomonadati > Bacteroidota > Bacteroidia > Bacteroidales > Bacteroidales bacterium. Next base: position 42,430 of record DATGXG010000027.1, read on the forward strand.
TGCGTTTTCTATCTTTCTCCTGGTTTTGAGGCAGAAATGGCGTACATCAATCAACCGCGCGGCAGAAGCCATGACCGTTTTTGCAGTAGTCTGCGCTGCTCTGTTCCCTACTCTGCATATGGGACGTGTATGGAATGCATTTTTCATTTTTCCTTACCCGAATACGCGCGGTCCCCTGTGGGTCAATTATAATTCCCCGCTGTTCTGGGATTTCACTGCCATTACAGCTTACCTCATCATTTCAGCATCATTCTGGTACCTGGGTATGTTGCCTGATTTCGGTACCATACGCGACAAAACAAAATCGAAAATACGTAAAGCAGTCTATGGCTTTTTTGCTATGGGCTGGACAGGTTCCTCAGGGCAGTGGCAGCGTTTTGAAGCTCTTGCCTTTGTGCTCAGCGGACTGGCAGCTGTACTTGTTGTTTCTGTACATTCAATTGTATCCACCGACTTTGCCTCATCTGTCATTCCGGGATGGCACACTACCCTTTTCCCTCCTTACTTTGTTGTAGGAGCCATCTTCTCAGGTTTTGCGATGGTTCTTACTCTCATGATCATGATCAGGGTGTTGTATAAGCTTCATAATTATATTACCGATTCACATCTCCAGGCAACTGCAAAGATCCTGACTTTTGTGAGCCTTATCATGGGCACTGCATACATGACTGAAATTTTTATCGCCTGGTACTCGGGTAACAAATACGAGTTGTTTACCTTCTTTCATAACCGGATCACCGGCGATTTTGCCCCCCAATTCTGGGTTATGTTCGTATGTAACGCACTGGTGCCCCAGTTGTTCTGGATTAAAAAAGTAAGAAGCAACCTGTTCATGATGTTCCTTATTTCGTTGATTATCAATGTAGGTATGTGGTTTGAACGGTTCAATATTATTGTCACAAGCCTGTCAAAGGATTATCTGCCCTCCAGTTGGGCAACCTATCACGCTTCATGGGTGGAAGTGGGTGTGTTTCTGGGGACCATAGGAATCTTTGCAATCGGTATCCTGCTTTTCTTCCGCTATATTCCTATGATGGCGATCAGCGAGCTTAAAGTGGCCCTTACCGATAAAGAAAACAGTCCGCATTCACCTTCACAATCTGGACTCAAATAGTTTTGAATATGGAACAGAAAAAAATACTGGGCATTTTTGAAGACGAGGAAAAGTTTGAACATGCTGTTAAAGCGCTTAAGGATGCAAACACTGAAATTTTTGAACTGTTTGCCCCTGTCCCTGTTCACACAGCTGTGAGGATGGTAACCGGCAAATCACGGATACCTACGATCTCATATTTTCTAGGAATAGTAATGATGCTTGCTGTTTTGTCATTTTTATATTACACAGCCGTTATTGACTGGCCGTTGAATTTCGGTGGAAAACCCACCAATGCCTTTCCTTCATTTATAGTGGTTACCCTTATTCTGACCATCCTTTCAGTTACTCTTATCAGCTTACTAATCTTTTCGATGCGGGCAAAACTTTACCCGGGTAAAAAAACGACGGTTATGGATGACAGAGCTGTGGATGATAAATTTATAATCGTTCTTGATCCGCACCGCGTAACTGAAGCCAGGGATTTACTTTTAAAAAATGGTGCCGAAGAAGTGATTCAATATACCGGAGAACATGAATAAAACTCTATCTGTGCTGATTTTATTTGTAATCAGCCTTCAGGGCTGCGACAGGGATAAGAACAACCCGGGGTATGATTATTTCCCGGATATGTTTTATTCCAGCGCCTATACAACCTATGAGCCCAATCCGAATTTTAAGGACAGCATGACTCTGCAGCCTTATGTAAAAGGAACTATTTCAAGGGAAGCTGAAATTTATCCCTATGAAAGAAGTGATGAAGGAATTGCAAAAGCGGCTTCGTTGAAGAATCCATTATTACCTGATTCGCTAGTTTTAAACAGGGGCAAGCAGGTTTATACAAATGTTTGCCTTCAATGTCACGGAGAAACCGGGGACGGAAAAGGACACCTTTTTACATCGGGAAAATATCCATTTCCCCCTGCCAACCTTATAAGCCCGAAGATTGTTAATAGAACTGACGGCCAGATTTACCATGTAATCACGGTAGGATTCGGCATTATGGAACCTCATGGCCTTATAGTCCGCCCCGACGACCGTTGGAAAGTCGTGCTTTATGTTAGAAGTCTGCAGGCTAACGCATCACAGAGTCAAACGAATCAGTAATCATGGAAAACAGAATCAGACTTTCAGGAAAATTTCTGGTAATTAGTGTCATCCTGGTGCTTATTGGAGTGGCAGCACTTGTTTACGGATTTATTACAGATCCTCAAAGAACCTGGGCCAATTATCTCCTCACTGCTTTTTATTTCTTTTTGCTTTCCGTAGGCGCCACATTTTTCCTGGCCCTGCAGTCAATTACCCGTTCAGGCTGGTCATCGGGTTTCAGAAGAGTACCCGAAGCGATGATGATGTATTTGCCGGTAGCCGGTTTACTCATGATTGTGTTGTATTTTGGACTCCAGTACCTGTATCCGTGGACACAACATGCCGGCGGTGCTGATGAAGTGGTTCAACACCAATCGCCTTATATGAATGTGCCTTTTTTCTTTATTCGTCTAGTTGCGTTTTTTGCCATATGGACTCTCCTTGCCTACCTGATAAGGAGAGCATCACTAAGGGAAGATCTAAACGCAGGATCCGGCACATTGAGAAAAATGGAAAAATATTCCGCCATCTTTATCTTTTTCCTTGCCATTTCCTTTTCTCTTCTGGGTTTTGACCTGATTATGTCCACTCAGGCACATTGGTTCAGTACAATTTTTTCGCTGAAATATTTCATTGCAGCCTTTCAGCACGGCACTGCGCTGATCTTTATACTGATTGTCCTGATGAACCTTAAAGGGCATTTCGGATTTCTAAACGTCTACCATGTGCATGATTTTGCCCGGTATATATTTATTGTTTCCATTTTCTACGGGTATTTCTGGTTCTCCCAGTTCATGCTGATTTGGTACAGCAATATTCCCGAAGAAACTTTTTATTATTATGTAAGGTGGGCGCCAGAATGGAAATCAGTATGGATTCTGGATATCCTTCTCAACTGGGCCATACCATTCTTTGTACTTCTACCCGTTGCTACAAGCAGGCAGAAATGGATTGTTTTTGTCATTGCAGTAACCGTTTTGATCGGGCAATGGGTTGATTTATACATCACCCTTTACCCGGCAGCAGTTGGAAAAAGTTCTGTCGGATTTATTGAAGCAGGGTCGTTTCTGGGATTTGCCGGATTATTCGCATTAATTACTGGTTATCATCTTTCAAAAGCCTCACTCGTTCCTGAAAACAACCCGTTTATACAGGAAAGCTATGAACATCACTTTGAATCATATATTTAGCATCATGCATAAAAATAATTACAGCAGTTTATTCATCGGACTCTTACTTACATATTGTTTTACTGCTAATAGTGCCGAAGTTAAAGACTCAGCCGCTATAAGGGATCCGAATGTTGAGATCGGAATCGTTGAGCATCTTAACGAATATATACCGGACAACATTGAACTCACGGATGAACACGGAAAGCTTGTTAATCTGAAAAGTCTGATCAACAAGCCCACTATAATAAACTTTGTCTATTTTGAATGTCCGATGCTCTGTACGCCTTTAATGAACGGGCTTTCAGAAGTAATTGACAAAACGGATCTGAAACCTGACAAAGATTACCAGGTGCTTACAATCGGTTTTAACACTGCAGAACCTTTATCACTTGCCATTCAAAAAAAGGCAAATTATGTGAAAAACATGAAGACAAAGGAGGCTGCAGAAGGATGGAAGTTTTTCATTGCGGACAGTGTAAATATCAAGCGTGCCACTGAAGCGACGGGATTCCGTTACAAAAAGGCCGGTAACGTATTCCTTCATTCAGCCACACTTATTTTTGTAAGTCCCGAAGGCAAAATCACCCGCTATCTCAATGGTACATATTTCCTGCCATTTGAGTATAAAATGGCAATTATTGAAGCATCAAAAGGCCAGGCGGGACCCACGATCAATAAATTGTTGCAGTACTGTTACGGTTATGATTCTCAGGCACAAAGGTATGTGCTTGATGTCACCAAAGTAGGAGGAGGATTGATCCTTCTGATCCTTGTTGGAATCGTTTTATGGCTTATATTAAGGCCACACAGGAATAGTGTAAAACAACAGGTAACCCAGTAGATCATTAACAGATATTCATCATATCATGAACCAGGAGTCAGTCAGTTATTTAAAATACCAGGGTAAACATAAGGGAATTCTGGCGTGGATCTTATCCACAGATCATAAAAGAATAGGCCTTCTTTACCTTTACAGTATCATGTCATTTTTCATCATAGGGGCTCTGCTCGGACTCCTGATGAAACTTGAACTTATAGCACCGGGAAAGACAATTATGAATGCAGCCACTTACAATGCATTCTTTACGCTTCACGGTATCACCATGATATTTCTTGTTGTAATTCCGGGTGTGCCGGCAATTTTCGGAAATTTCTTTTTACCTATCATGATTGGAGCAAAGGATGTTGCCTTTCCCCGACTCAATTTATTATCGTGGTGGCTTTATATCCTGGGTGCGGCAATAGCGCTTACCTCACAATTCCTTGGTGATGGTCCCCCGGATACGGGATGGACATTTTATGCACCTTACAGCCTGAGGATACCTACGAATGTTGTATCGGCTGTTCTGGGCGCCTTTGTACTCGGATTTTCCTCTATACTTACCGGTATAAACTTTATTACAACCATACATCGTATGAAAGCGCCTGGCATGAAATGGATGAAAATGCCACTTTTCCCATGGTCACTTTATGCGACAGGATGGATCCAGATTGTAGCTACGCCGATTATTGGCATTACTCTCCTTATGATTGTGGCAGAAAGAATTTTCAAGATCGGCTTCTTTGATCCTTCACTGGGTGGTGACCCGATACTATACCAGCATTTATTCTGGATTTATTCGCACCCGGCAGTTTATATCATGATTCTTCCGGCTATGGGAGTAATATCTGAAATCATACCCACATTTGCTCGTAAAACAGTGTTCGGATACCAGGCGATTGTGATTTCTTCCTTTGGAATCGCCTTCCTGGGATATTTTGTTTGGGGTCATCATATGTTTGCAGCAGGGATGAGCGCTGCATCCATGTGGTTCTTCTCATTTCTCACTTTTCTGGTTGCTATCCCAAGCGCCATTAAAGTATTCAACTGGGTCGCCACATTGTATAAGGGTTCAATAAACGTTCAGACGCCCCTATACTGGGCATTGGCATTTATCTTTGTTTTTATGATCGGCGGATTGACTGGTCTTTTCCAGGGTTCGCTGGCCGTTGATGTCCATCTTACGGACACCATGTTTATAGTCGGCCATTTTCATTTCATCGTTTTCGGTGGTACAGGGTATGCTTTCATGGCCGGAATGCATTACTGGTTTCCGAAGATGTTCGGACGGCAATATGATAAAAGCTGGGCAAATACCGGCTTCCTCATATTTTTTATGGGTTTCCTTGCCCTCTATTTCACCATGTTCATCCTCGGAATGAATGGTGAACCCAGGAGATCAGCTGACTATCTGCCCCAGTTCCACGGAGGAAACATTGTTTCATCACTGGGAGCCATTGTAATGATTTTCGGACTGGCTATCATAATTATCAACCTCATTCGTTCAGCCCGTCATGGTGAACCTGCACCGGCAGACCCATGGGGTGGTAAGACACTGGAATGGACTGTTCCCTCGCCTCCCCCGCTCGAGAATTTTGAGGAAATACCGGAAATAACACATGGCCCTTACGATTACAAATAAATATTACTATGCCGGACTTTAATAACCAGATTGAACACGCATTAACCCTGGAGCATCGGGATGATGATGCATCCCGGATAGGAATGTGGCTGTTTATTTTCACAGAACTCATTCTGTTTTCAGGTTTGTTTTTGGTTTACTCCGTTTACAGGTATAAATACAGCGAAGGATTTCACATTGCTGCACAGGAACTGAATGTTACCATTGGCACAATTAATTCCATTATCCTTTTATTCAGTGGTTTAACAATGGTGCTGGCTTATGCGGCAAACAAAAAAGGCAACAAAAAACTCACTTTGATGCTGCTTTTTGCTACCATGATCCTTGGTATTGTGTTTCTTATCAACAAGTACTTTGAATGGCATATAAAATTTGAACATGGTTTATACCCGGGATCAGGCGAGCTGGTTTCTCTGAGCCACGGCGATATCATGTTTTTCGGCCTGTATTTTTTTATGACTGGTTTGCACGCACTCCACCTGATTGTGGGATTATCTTTCATCGGAGTGGTTATCAAGAGAACATCCTCCGGTCGGATTCATTCAGAAAATTACTCATTGCTTGAAAATTGCAGCCTTTACTGGCATATGGTCGACCTGATCTGGATATTCCTGTTTCCTATTTTCTATCTAATAAACTGAACTTATGCCTGAAAGCAGAGAAAATCATGGGAACGTGCACGACAGTGCAGTTCAGACAACGAAGAAAGAGTCAGGTTACAACCTGTATATTTTCACATTTGTAGGCCTTTCAATACTTACTCTTATTGCAGTTGCCCTTACACAAATAAGGATTTCACCGGCCGTAACGGTAGGGCTTGTCCTGCTGATTGCCACCATACAGGCATCCATTGTTCTTTTTTACAACATGCACCTGAAGTTTCATGATAAGGTGCTTATCATTTTTGTAGGGATTATATTTACATTAATATTTTTAACCATTATAATAACCCTGGTGGACTATATCTACCGATAAATGCTGCGATATGTTTACAGGCGTTTCAAATTTCACAAACAGTGTCGACAGAACAACCATGTTCATCTTTGCTGTAGCTATGTTCTTCCTTGTGGGTATCAGTGTGGTCATGATTTATTTTGTGATCCGCTACAACAAAAAACGTAATCCCAAATCGGAACACATTGAAGGCAACCTCAAACTTGAATTGGTTTGGACTCTCATTCCACTGATTATAGTCATGGTTATGTTCTTCTATGGATGGAGCGATTGGAAAATGCTGAAATCACCGCCTAAGGACGCCTTTAAAATTTCGAGCACCGCAAGGATGTGGAGCTGGTCATTCCAGTATCCGAACGGGAAAGTAACCGATACACTTTTTGTTCCTCTCGACAAACCTGTGATAGTAAATGTAACGTCGGCCGATGTGATTCATAGTATGTTCATTCCTGCCTTCCGTATTAAACAGGACATGGTTCCGGGAAGCAATAATTTCCTTTGGTTTATCGGACAAAAAGAAGGGAGCTATGAAATTTTCTGCGCTGAATATTGCGGATTGCAGCATTCGTATATGGCCACTGCAGTGAATGTTATGCCCCAGGCAGCATTTGATAAATGGTACAATGACTCCACCCTTGTGGTTCCGGGCGGAAAAACCGCTGCAATCGGTTCTGCAGGTCTGAATATCATGCGGAAAAACGGATGCATTGCATGTCACTCTATCGACGGCTCAACTATTGTAGGACCTTCGTTTAAAGGAATTTTCGGTGAAAAAACAACGGTTCTTGTGGATGGAAAAGAACAGCAGGTGACAGTTGATCAAAATTATGTTCATGAATCCCTGATGGAACCGAATGTCAAAATCGTGAAAGGTTTCCGGCCCGGTTTAATGCAATCGTATAAAGGCATAATCACAGAGGACGAAATCAAACAGATTGTGGAGTACCTTCAAACGCTGAAAAAGTGACTTGTGATTAGTGATTAGTGACTAGTGATTAATTAATACCAGTACTAACAGTACTAACAGACTCACAGACTCACAGACTAACTGCCTACTTCAGAGCTTGAACCATTAAAATCGCAAGCACCGAAAGCTGGTAGATATAGAGTGAACCAAAAGCACTTCCAATATTAAATGTAAGATTCCGATTGAAAACTGAACGGTAGAAATATCCGACCATGAGGATATTCAGAATAATCATTAATGCGATCAGTCCTATTCCGGAAACTATGCCGAAAAACGGGAAGAAGAGTGTAATCAGGGATGTACCAAGTATCCATGCAAAAGTTATCGATTTGATCTGGTTGTCATTCAAAGTATTGGTAGCGGATCTGAATCCTGCTCTTTTATAGTCTTCCTTATACCTGAGCAGCAGCAGCAGAAAATGCGGTATCTGCCACAAGAAAAAGAAAGCAGCCATTAACAGGATTCCCTTGTCGGATAATCTACCTCCAGCCGCAGTCCAGCCCATCATGGGAGGAATGGCTCCGGTTACAGCCCCGACTATTACTACAAAGCCAGTTTTGCGCTTTAATGGTGTATAAACCCCGTTATACCATAGGATGTTAAAAAGACCGAGGGCTGCAGTAAGCGGCGTTGAAAGAAAATATAGCAGGATGATTCCTGCAAGTCCCATAATCAAAGCATAAACAAGTGCTGTTGAAGGCTTCATGTCTCCTGACGGAATAGGCCTGTTTTTTGTACGGCTCATCAAAGCATCCTGTTCTCTTTCCTGGTACTGGTTTAATGCTGTAGCTGAACCGGCAAGTAAAAGTACACCCGCAAAAACAGCAAGTACTTCCGGATGCAGGCCTTTTGCTTTAAATACATATCCCGTCACTGCTGAAAAAGCAATGGCGGTTGACATATTGATGCGTGTTAATTTTAGTAATTGCTTCATCTTTTGAACTGAAATCTTTTGAACTGAAACCGTTTGAATGAAACCGTTTGAACTGAAATCGTTTGAATGAAACCGTTTGAACTGAAACCGTTTGAATGAAACCGTTTGAATGAAACCGTTTGAAATCGCATAAACTTCTTTCAAACTTCTTTCAAACTTCTTTCAAACTCCCTTCAAACTTCTTTCAAACTCTTTTTCAAACTTCTTTCAAACTCCCTTCAAACTTCTTCTTCAAACTCTTTTTTGAACTTTTTTCAAACTCTTTTTCAAACATTACTTTCATCCTTCTCTGGTTCTCCCATGCCAGGATTGCCACAAGACCTATTATTGCCAGGGTATAATAAACAAAAGACGGAACCGGCAGCGGATCTCCTTTTGCATAAGAGTGCATGCCTGACAGGTAATAATTCACACCGAAATAGGTCATTATAATTGAACTGAAGGACAATACCGAAAACAAGTTAAAGAGATAATTTCCCTTTAATCCGGGCACCAACCTCATATGGGCAACAAATGCATAGATCAGAACCGATACAAGCGCCCATGTTTCTTTCGGATCCCAACCCCAGTATCGGCCCCATGATTCATTTGCCCAGACTCCTCCCAGAAATGTGCCGATCGTTAACAAATATAATCCAATAATGAGCGTCATTTCTATTACAATTGAAAATTCGCTTATCATCCTTGAGGTGTTGTTATAATTTCCTGATGTCTGTGAGATCATCAGAATGAGATTCAGAAATGCAAGCATTGCACCCATGGCCAGAAAACCGTAACTTGCTGTAATAACGGCAACATGGATCAGAAGCCAGTAAGACTTAAGCACCGGAACAAGATTCGTTATCTGCGGATCCATCCAGTTGAGATGTGCCACAAACAGGATAAGCCAGGCAAGTAAAGAAGTAATTGCAAGTGTTATGGATGATTTCCTTGAAAATATAAGCCCGGCTAATACGGTGGCAAATGCGATGTAAATAAGCGATTCGTAGCCATTACTCCAGGGGGCATGACCAGAGATGATCCAACGGGAAATAAGTCCCGTAAAATGAGTTAAAAACAGAAACAGGACTATCCAGGTGAAAATCCTGAGCAATGACTGAAGTTTTACCGAAGGCCTGAAAATCAGTATAAAATGCACGATCAGCAGAAGTAAACCGATTAATCCATAGGCATTGCTTAACTTATCAAATATATTCAGGCGGTTATACAGCACTTCAAGCCGAATACGAAATGGTGATGGCATGATCTGCGAACCATAGCGTGCCTGGAAATTATGAATAGCCGTTAATGCTTCATCAGGTGGAATTTTGTTTGATGATGAAGTACTTGCGGAAAGAGATTGCAGGTAAAGGGGAACAATGGAAGATACAAATACGGAATCATTGCCATTGAAATGTCCGCCTACTGTGGCGGGAGAGTACCAAGTTGATCCCGGATCTCCGGGTTTCGGAAACAGCCTTAAAAAGCTTCCGCTGTATAACTGGTAACAAAGATTCACCCTTTCATCGAGGCGAATAATTTCAGTATCAAAAGTAGACCGTGCGGCAGGTTTTTTCTGATAGGCAGCATTAACGAACCTGCTCAGCTTATAAGGAACATTTTCGAGTCTCAGATCAAAGAAATCGGTAAATGAAACCAGGTTCCCGGAAACATTCAGCACTTTTTTTATTTCAGGATGGCTAACCCGTATCATAGGGATTTCCTGCCAGTAGGTTGGATAAACAAGCATTCCCAATAAAACCTGGTCGGGCGTCTGACCCATAAATTCAGTGGTTCTGCTTACTTTTCTCAGCAACTCCGAGCTCAATGTATTAACCGGTTTTATTCGTCCTGCCGGATCCTGAATAAGCAGTTTCCCGAATTTTGCCGCATCACCGGCGTTAATTCTCACACTATCCGGAATGTTGTCACCCGCAATGGCTGAAATACCTGACGCAAAGAAAAACAAAAGGATAATCAAAGGTAGCTTTCCCCTCATGGACTCGAGCTGAACCGACAACTTCTGAAAACGGCTTCCTTTATTGAAAAGGCTGAACAGGATGCCGATGGCAAGCAAAAGGTATCCTGCATAGGTCACTATAGTTCCGGCCAGGTCATGATTGACTGAAAAAATTGTCCCTTTTTCATCAGTATCATAAGATGACTGGTAAAACCTGTATCCGCCATACTTCAATATATTATTCATGTAAACCCTTTCAGGCCGCTGAATTCCCCTTACTGCGTCGGACAAGGTTATCCGGCTTTCAAACCATGACGGGCTTTCGGAACCCGGATACCTTTCAATAATGAACTGATTAAGTCTGAGTGCAAATGGAATCTGGACTTCTCTTGCACCGACTGAAATACTTACATGGATATCTTTCATGGCTATTTCAGCAGGCTTATTCACTGCATCACGAACTGAAAAATATCGGAACTCTTTTGTTGAACCACCGGCCATAAGCTGCAGAAAAACTGCATCAGGAAAGGATTTGGATTCGTTACCCGTGCCTGATGAAAGCGAAACGGAAGCAGAGGAGATGAAATTATCAGGAACCAGCATTAAACCGGAAAGATTATAAAGTGATTTTAATTGCAGCGGATAATATTTATGTGCTAAAAGGCTATCCGATTTTTGGCTCCTCATATTCATAACCATGGCAGAAACCGGAATGCGTATGAATAAGCCGCTTGTGTCCGACCTGATATCGACTCCTTTACTGTTGGCTGAGTCGTTCATTGTAAAAAGAAGTTCACCTATTTGTTTAGGCTGACTTTCCGCGACAACAACAGTCTGTCGTCCCTGCATTCCTGAAAACACAAGCTGAATCATAGGTTTTCCTGACGGATCATACACCATGTTTTCGATGGCGTTCGGAATAACCTTAAGGATCTTCGCCGATATTTTCTGATTGTTCAGCCGGAGGTCTACTTTGTATTTATTGTCGGTTAACTTTGAAAAATGCACCTGCTTCAGTGCAGTTGCACTTTTACCTTTTGAATCAGCCTTTAAAATAAGGTAGTTATTGCTGCTTACAATAGTATTGGATTGTTCACCCGACCGGATATGCATCATCCCTTCAAATCCTATAAACCTCGTAATTGCAGCGCCGGTAAGGATTAACAAAAAGGCAAAGTGAAAAAGAAAGATTGATAATTTTTCCTTTCGGTAAAGTTTACTGACGAGAATGGTTCCGGCAAGATTGATAATTCCCAGAAAAAGAAGGGCATTAAACCACCATGCGTTATAAACTACTGACCTGGCTGTGGCACTGCCAAAGTCGTTTTCAATAAAGGTGGCGGTGGCAATTGAAATCGCAAACAGCAGGATTAAAATTACCATTAGTCGGCTTGAAAATAGCAAACCGGTCAGTCTTTTGATGAATACTTCCATATGAGACTTGTTAACTGCGTTGTTTCCGGGCTTCAATAAAACTGCGTATATAAAATGCCAGGGATAAAAGAGATGTGAACATCATGATAATAATCCTTGCAATGGCAGCTGAATCATGTCTTGAAAGGCTTCCGGAAAGAGGTTTAAATAAAGCAATAAACAGGATGAGTGTCAGAATAACTGCAGCGTGTGCAACATGTCGGTTCTGATTGCGAATTCCTGCTGAAAGGATTAAAAGGACAACTCCGGCTGCGACCGGAATGAATGCAGTTACAGATGGATCATTTGAACTGAAATAACCCCATAAACCCATAACAACCAGTGTTATGGCATTAACTAATGTGAATATAAATGGCTTCATGAATTGTAAAAGGTGATTATAAATGGGTAACACTTTTAACCCCGTTATGTTCATGAACATTTCAAACTGCAGGATGTTGATAACTGAAAATAAGGTACATAGTTGTATGGACCTGTTAAAACGTTAGTCATGAAAGGAGTAAAAAGGACATTGGTGTCGTTAGGTGCGTTAATACTTGTAAGTGTTACTCTTTCGTCGCAATCATTTAATGCAGACTATAAAGTGGCATTGGGATTAAGAGCGGGTTACCCCTCCGGAATCACATTGAAATTTAAAACGGCTAATGAATCAAGCGTGGAATTGCTGGCAGGATTCTGGACAGGCATGTTCAACCTGACTGCCTTATATGAAAAAAATGTACCTGCTTTCGATGTGGAAGGTATGAATTGGTATTTCGGCGGAGGTGGCCATATTACTTTTCTGTCAACAAGAGATAAAGAGCATGACTGGTATTATAACAGGGGCGAAGGATATGCCATAGGACTTGACGGCATAGTCGGACTTGAGTATAAGATTCCGCCTGTACCTTTTGCTATCAGCATTGATCTTAAGCCAACCATTGAAATTGACCGCAACAGCAGTGTATATTTTGGTATCGATCCGGGATTGGGAATAAAATTCACCTTTTAAAACATAGTAACTTTTAATTTACGCTATTGTTAGTATTGAAATTTTCAAACTAATAATGCTGTGTATGAATACACGTAAATTATGGACCGGCTTTATAATCGTGATGACCGTTTCTTTTGCGGTACTTCTTTATTATGGCCGTGAGATATACCGCGAGGCCCCGCCTGTTCCTGAAAAAGTAATCACAGCCGATGGCCATGTCATATTTACCAAAGAAGATATTTTAAATGGTCAGAATGTCTGGCAATCGATGGGTGGACAGGAACTTGGCACGGTATGGGGGCATGGTGCATACCAGGCTCCTGATTGGAGTGCCGACTGGCTTCATCGTGAAGCTTTGTTCATGCTCGATAAGCTTTCTCTTGACAAAACAGGTAAGAATTATAACCAGCTATCCGAAGATGAACAGGCTTCAATAAAAGTCAGACTCAGGCAGGACATCAGAAAAAATACGTATGAACGGTCAACGGGAAATATCACGGTGTCTTCCGCCCGTGCTGAAGCAATCCGCCAAAACAGCGATTATTACAAAGGATTATTCACCAATAACCCTGAATTGCATAAGGAAAGAGATGCTTACAGTATACCCGAAAATCTTCTGAAAGATGCTCAACGGGTTAATGAGTTGAATGCCTTCTTTTTCTGGACATCATGGGCCTGTGTTACTGAAAGACCGGGTAAAAATATAACCTACACCAATAACTGGCCTGCAGAAGACCTGGTGGACAATCGTCCTGCCGGAAATCTTTTGTTATGGACGGGATTCAGCGTGATCATGCTGCTTGCGGGAATTGGTTTGATGGTTTGGCATTATGCCAACCGAAGGGGTGAAGGAGGTGAAGAAATACCTGAGATTGTGCCATTCAGAAACGAAGTTCAGACCCCTTCGCAGAAAGCCATTGTAAGGTACTTCTGGATTGTAACCATATTACTCCTGGTACAGGTTGTGATGGGGGTAATAACAGCCCACTATACGGTTGAAGGGCAGGCATTCTATGGTCTTCCGCTGGCCAGCATACTTCCCTACTCCATTTCGAGAACATGGCATGTTCAGATTGCGATCTTCTGGATTGCCACATCATGGCTTGCCACAGGATTATATTATGCACCTGCCATTTCAGGACATGAACCCAGGTTTCAGCGTTTCGGTGTCAACTTTCTGTTTATAGCCCTCCTGATTATTGTGGCCGGGTCATTAACCGGCCAGTGGCTGGGAGTCATGCAGCGGCTTGGACTCATTGAAAATTTCTGGTTCGGACACCAGGGTTATGAATATGTCGATTTAGGCCGGTTCTGGCAAATATTCCTTCTTGTAGGACTTGTTCTGTGGCTTATTTTAATGGGCCGGGCCATCTGGCCTGCACTTACGCAACGATCGGAAAGCAGGAATCTTCTTATGCTTTTCCTGATCTCGTCTGTTGCCATCGCCGGATTTTACGGAGCGGGGCTAATGTGGGGCCGTCAAACCAACCTTGCCGTTGCAGAATACTGGAGATGGTGGGTTGTGCATCTGTGGGTTGAAGGATTTTTTGAAGTTTTTGCCGCTGTAATTACCGCCTTTTTATTCGTACGGATGAAAATTATAAAAGCATCCACTGCCACTGTGGCTGTTTTGTTTTCAACTATCGTATTCCTTTCCGGCGGTATCCTCGGAACATTTCATCACCTGTATTTTTCAGGAACCCCCACAGCAATCCTGGCGCTGGGAGCAACTTTCAGTGCACTCGAAGTGGTACCTCTGGTTCTGATGGGATTTGAAGCGTACGATAACCTGAAATTAAGTAAAAGCAATAACTGGATAAGAGCATACCGGTGGCCGATTTACTGTTTTATATCCGTGGCCTTCTGGAATTTCACAGGAGCGGGAATTTTTGGTTTTCTCATCAACCCTCCCATTGCACTATATTATATGCAGGGATTGAATACTACTGCCGTTCATGGTCACACTGCACTTTTCGGAGTTTATGGTATGCTGGGAATCGGACTGATGCTTTTTGTCCTTCGGGATATCGATAAAGAAAGACCATGGAATGAGCGATGGATCCGGCTTTCATTCTGGGCAATTAATATAGGCCTCGCAGCAATGGTTTTACTAAGCGTGCTGCCTGTAGGCTTATCACAGGCAGTGGCAAGTGTTCAGCATGGCTTATGGTATGCCCGGTCAATTGAATTTATGCAACAACCCTATATTCATACTTTCAAATGGATGCGTGTCATTGGCGATACTGTCTTTGCACTCGGCGTGGTGGCTCTTGTATATTTTGTATTCGGCCTGGCAACCGGATGGAGCTATAAGGATCACCGGGGGGTTTCTTCAAAGCTCAGGCAATAAAACCGGCTGTGTATCTCTGAACAGATAGCACTACCTTTGTTCCCTGAACCAACTCATCAGTATATGGCATTTTTATTTTCCCCGCTCAAAATCAGGGATATTACATTAAAAAACAGGATTGTTGTTTCACCGATGTGCCAGTATTCATCAACTGACGGATTCGCTAATGACTGGCATCTTGTCCACCTGGGAAGCAGGGCCATGGGCGGAGCAGGCCTTGTAATAGCAGAAGCCACTTCGGTAAGTCCTGAAGGCCGAATTACACCCGGTGACCTGGGCATTTGGGATGACAGGCATATAGAAAACCTGGCAAGAATTACAAAGTTTATTCATGAACATGACTCTGTTTCAGGAATCCAGATTGCCCATGCAGGGCGGAAAGCTTCATGTGCGGTCCCCTGGAAAGGAGGTAAACAGCTTGCATTGGACGACGGTGGATGGGAAACACTGGCTCCGTCAAATATACCGTTCCGGCCGGAGGAAAGGACACCGTATGCCATGCAGCTGAATGATTTAAATAAACTAACAAAATCATTCGAATCGGCAGCAAAGCGGGCATTGGATGCCGGTTTCAGGGTAATTGAAATTCACAGCGCTCATGGATATCTCCTGCATGAATTTCTTTCACCATACAGCAATGTAAGAAAAGATGAATATGGAGGCGGATTTGTAAATAGGATAAGGCTGCTTTGCCAGGTTGTTTCTGCTGTAAGAAATGTATGGCCTGAAAGGTTCCCGCTTTTTGTGAGAATCTCAACAACGGAATGGAATGATGAATTGCAGTTTTCACCCGAAGAATCCGTAGAACTAGCGAAAGTGCTTAAAGATATAGGGGTGGATCTGATTGATTGCTCATCGGGCGGAAATATACCCCACGCCAAAATACCCTCTTTCCCTGGTTACCAGGTACATTTTGCTGAAATGATTAAGAAAACAGGAATCATGACCGGAGCAGTCGGACAGATTTATACAGCTCAGCTTGCCGAAGAAATAGTAAGTGAAAATAAAGCCGATCTTGTATTGATGGCAAGGGAATTATTAAGGAACCCGTATTTCGCATTAAAAACCGCACATGACACAGGAGTTGATGTAGAGTGGCCCTTGCAGTATCTGCGGGCAAAAAACTATTAAAATGAAAAAGAGACGTTGATTTGCAACGTCTCTTTGAATTGGTTAAAACAATGTTTTGGTTATCAGATAAGCTTGACATTTACGGCATTTAAACCTTTTTTTCCTTCTTCAAGGTCAAAGGTGACTTCGTCATTTTCTCTGATATTGTCTCTGAGTCCCGATACATGAACAAAATATTCACGGGATGATTTTGAATCTCTAATAAAACCAAATCCTTTTGATTCATTAAAAAACTTTACTACTCCGTTATTCATTTAATTTAATTATTTGAAATTATTATTATTTGCTGAAAACACTGTTCATCACACGTTGTCCGAAAATCCGGTGAAGATCCGGATTCTTTATAAGCGCCCTGGCAGTGCCATACATCACCACGCTCTTTAAAATCCGTTTAAAACGGTTTCCACTTTTACCGCCTGAAGCTATTTTCTTAGTGACCCGGTTAGAAATAAAACTTGATGCAATACCAACAACTGCAGGCAGAATATTGGACAGTAAACTTGGATTTTTTATAGCCTGACCCAGATTTTTTATAACATTTCCGGGCTTCAGGCTTTCAATCGTATCATTAAAACTGTCCTTAAGCATGCGCCGGTGCACAGCTTTATTAAATTCCAGTTCGCTTATAGCATCTTTCAGGTCGGCTACAGATGATATATTTCTCATACTATCAGTCCTTAAATGCCTGTTTAACAATAGCGTTTCCGATCATCTTTCTAAACCAGTTATGAGTTAGAAAGAACATGACGCCAATAACTGCATAGATACCGGCAACTATAAGAAAACCGGCCCAGTTTTTACCTAACACAGAGCCAAGCCAAAGCCCTAACGCGATGGACCCAAGTATAAGGAACATAAGAAAACCAAAAACAGCAGTGGCCCGTGAAATAATAATGGATACTTTATCCGCTGCTTTATCAACTGCTTTCAGTTTTAACAGCTCAACACTGGTTTTGATGTAATCCTCAGTACTGTCCAGTAACGATTTTATAGAGCTTTCCCTGACTTCCATGATCTTATTGGATTGCTTAAATATCAGAAACTTTGGATGCCTTTGATTTCAGGTAATCGGCTTCCTGTTTCACTGAATCAAACTTTTCACCAACGCCTCTTACAAAGTCGTCATACTTATTTTTTACATCATCGACAAAGTCTTTGCTTTTCTTTGAAATCTTCTTCCTGGTATCAACTCCTTTTTCCGGTGCAAATAACACCCCTAACAAGGCTCCAGCGGCAATACCTGCCAGTAACCCTACAAAAACATTTCCTGATTTCATACTATTTTAAGTTAAGTGTTTAGTATGTAAAACACTATACTGCAGGAAAAGTTGAATGAGCAATCGCTAAATTGCTCATTTTACTCATAATTAGCTTATCGGAATTCTAAAAACTGCTGTTTACGGGAAACACAAAACCAGTAAACAATACTGATCAGGAACAAAGCGACTTTACATACTCCAGTCCCATCTCTCTCAGTTTATATTTCTGAATTTTGCCACTGGCCGTTTTAGGGTAATCGTCAACAAAAATAACATGCCTTGGTATTTTATAGCGGCTCACCTTTCCCCTGCAGAATTCCTGTACTTCTTCCTGGGTAAGGGTATGTCCGGATTTTAAAATAATAAAAGCCCCTACAATTTCCCCATATTTCTCATCAGGTATGCCCGCAACTTCAACCATTTGTATCTGGGGCATTTTATAAAGGTAGTTTTCAATTTCACGGGGATAAATATTTTCTCCGCCACGGATGATCATATCCTTAATACGTCCTGTGATTTTGAAAAAACCATCCCGGGTTTTAACAGCCAGGTCACCGGAATGCAGCCATCCATCTTTATCAATTGCCTTTGCTGTTGCTTCGGGGTTATTATAATAACCCTTCATTACATTGTATCCCCTGCAGCAGATTTCACCCTGCACTTCAGGAGGACATTCTTCACCCGTTTCAGGATCCACAATTTTCACCTCTACCCCTGGATAATTCACTCCCACAGTAGTAGCTCTTACTTCGGGAGGATCTGTTGTGCGCGTGGCTGTCATGCCCGGTGATGATTCAGTAAGACCATAAACTATGATCAGATCTTTGCAGTTCATGCGGGTCATCACCTGGTTCATCGCTTCTATGGGACAGAGGGAACCGGCCATAATGCCTGTACGCAGACTTGACAGATCAAACATATCAAACATGGGATGATTCAGCTCGGCAATGAACATTGTGGGCACACCGTACAGGGCCGTACACTTTTCTTTCTGTACAGACGCCAGGACCATCAGAGGATCGAATTCCTCCACAAATACCATGGTGGCACCATGGGTGACTATCGCGCACATTGCCAGAACACAGCCAAAACAATGAAACAGGGGTACGCATACGAGCAACCTGTCCTTTTGGGTGTAATTCATACAATCGCCCGTGCTCTGTCCGCAGTTAATGATGTTATGATGGCTGAGCATGACACCTTTCGGAAAGCCTGTGGTTCCCGACGTATATTGCATGTTCACCACATCATGGCAGGAAATATTCATCCGGAGTTTCACCAGGTCATCGTCAGGAAGATAGGAACCGAGAAGAATCAACTCCAGGGTATTATACATTCCTTTGTGTTTTTGGGGGCCTATAAATACAACGTTCTTTAAAACCGGGAATTTCTCACTTTTAAGCTGTCCCCTTGCAGTTGTTTTTAATTCAGGTACCAACTCGAATACCATATTGACGTAATCACTGTCCCTGAAACCATCAATAATGCACAATGTATGCAAATCAGCATTACGGATCAGGAATTCAAGTTCAGTGAGCTTATAACTTGTGTTCACAGTGACCAGTATAGCTCCTATTTTGGCTGTAGCATACATAAAGGTCGACCAGTCAGGCACATTGGTGGCCCATATGCCTACTTTATCCCCCGGCTTTACTCCGATTGAAAGCAAACCCTTAGCGAGCTTGTTTACCCTGTCATTAAACTGTGAATAGGTAAAACGCAGGTTTCTGTCGGGATAAACTATAAATTCCTGGTCGGGTGTCTCGGTTGCCCATTTTTCAAGGATACCACCCAAAGTGTATTCAACTAATGCCATAAATTGAAAGTTTTAAACAGGTACATAAACCACACCGATAATCTGTGCTTTTGATTCACGGGTTGTTACAAGATGGGGTACAATTGAATCGAGATAAATACTATCACCTTTTTGCAGTTCAAAAACATCTGTTCCGTAAGCCACGGTGATCGTGCCTTCAGTGACAAAAATAAATTCTTCTCCTTCATGAGAGGATTTGGACAACTGCTTATTCTGACCCGGTTCAATGTCCACAATAAAAGGTTCCATATGTCTGCCGGCCTTATCCGGGGCAAGTGAATGAAATACCAGGTGCTCCCTGTTTTTATCTTCGCTTGTTGAAAAACTCTGCGCCTTACTTCTTTCTACCCGCCTGACTATAGCAGGACCGTCTTTTGTAGCGTCATCAAGCAAGGTCCCTAACCTGATGCCCAATGCCCGCGAAATCCGTATCAGCACACCCAGTGAAGGTATCGACGTGCCGGATTCGATAAGTGTAAGCTGGCTTTCTGAAAGTCCGGACCTGTCAGCCAGTTCTGTGATATCCATTTTCTTTACATTCCGCAGCATTTCAATCTTGCTGCCGATATTGTTTTCAGATTTCATGACTTTTATCATTATGTGAAGCACGAAAATAAGAAAATATGCATTCGCATCTGCTGTTTAAAATAATAAATTAGCAGTTTATTAACCAATACAACAAAAAACATGATGATCGTTATTCTTATAATTCTGGTCGTGGTTGTGCTGCTGATAATCGGTTTATATAACAGACTGGTTAAGCTCAGGAATAACCGCGAAAATGCATTTGCAGATATCGATGTACAGTTAAAGCAGCGTCTTGACCTTATTCCACAACTCGTTGAAGCGGTCAAAGCATATATGAAACACGAAAGCACCGTATTGACCGATATTACGAATGCCCGTACAAGTGCTTTACAGGCAAGGACAATTAATGAAAAGGTAGCTGCTGAAAACCAGCTTACTTCTGCTCTCCAGGGTTTGAATGTGGCTGTGGAAGCTTATCCCGACCTGAAAGCCAGTCAGAATTTTATCCAGTTGCAGGAAGAAATAGCGGATATTGAAAACAAGCTTGCGGCTGCAAGGCGCTTCTTCAATTCAGCTACAAAAGAACTTAATAATGCCGTTCAGACTTTCCCCTCAAACATCCTTGCAGGCATGTTCGGTTTTAGTAAGGAACCCATGTTCGACCTGGGAATGTCAAGAGAAAAGGCTGAAGAAACGCCGAAATTAAATTTCTGATTTTTGTATGAAATATGTTGGCCTTCAAAGCCAGATCTGGAGAAACAACCTTAAATCGGTATTTTTACTGATCCTTTTTCCGGCAGTTATTTATATATTATTATGGCTGTTTCTATACTTTATTTCGGAACAGCAACTGCCCTATCGTTTTTATGAGACAAACAGGTCCTTCCTGATTGCATTTCCCTGGATATCTTTTGCAGTGTTCATCTGGTTTGTTATCGCATGGTTTTCACATACGGCTATGATCAGGAAAGCAACCGGTTCAGTGTCTCTTGAAAGAACTCAAAACAAAAGAGTATATAACCTTGTTGAAAATCTATGTATTGCCAATGGTATGGCAATACCTAAAATCAACCTTATTGAGGATGATTCACTGAATGCTTTCGCAAGCGGAATCAATCAATCGACTTTTACAATATCTCTCTCACGCGGTATTATTAATAAACTTGATGACGCTGAACTCGAAGCCGTAATTGCTCATGAGCTTACACATATCCGTAACCGCGATGTCAGGCTTTTGATTGTATCCATTGTCTTTGTCGGAATTTTTGCGTTCCTTACTGAAACGTTATTCCGTGTGATTCGCTTTGGCGGAGGAGGAAAAGGTAAAAAAGACGGAGGGTATATAATCCTGATTGCACTTGTGCTCGCTGCCATTGGCTATTTGTTGTCTTCAATTTTCAGGTTCAGCCTTTCTAAAGGAAGAGAATATCTTGCTGATTCGGGATCGGCGGCGATGACAAAAAATCCGCTGGCCCTTGCATCGGCCCTTGAGAAAATATCGACCGATTCGCGTATTGAAGCAGTGGA
The DNA here is from genome assembly GCA_035299085.1 of Bacteroidales bacterium. NCBI lineage: Bacteria > Pseudomonadati > Bacteroidota > Bacteroidia > Bacteroidales > Bacteroidales bacterium. The sequence continues at coordinate 64,058 of DATGXG010000027.1, forward strand.
ACGAAAGGATGTAGCCCAGCTTTTTATTGACAATCCGGGAGAAAAGAAGAAAAATAAACTGAGTTCTTCAGTTGCTCTTATTTTTGCAACACATCCGCCGATTGAAAAAAGAATCGAGTTATTAAGGCAATATTAAATACGTCCGTATATTGCAGAAAGATGGTGCAATTTCTCAATCAGCTTATTGGTCAGAACATCCGGTTTCATTCTCCATTTCCAGTTTCCTCTTGCTTTCCCGGGAGTATTTAACCGTGATGTGCCATCCAGTTCAAGCAAATCCTGCATGGGAATTATTGCGGTTTTCGCTACTGACGCAAATGCCATTTGTATAAGATCAGAACAAACCGATTTCTGTGTTACTTTTCTTCCAGAATATGCAGACAGGCGATTCCTGATTTCCCTGCTGCTATCGCTGAACCATCCTTTTATTGTATTATTATCATGAGTGCCTGTGTAGACAATACATTCCGGTTTATATTGGTGAGGAATGTGATCGGATACAACCATCTTTTCGTCAAATGCAAATTGTAAAACACGCATTCCCGGAAGGTTAAACCGGTCACGCAGCTGAATTACATCATCGTCGATGTCACCCAAATCTTCAGCGATAAAAGGCATTCCCGGAAAAGATGCCTTCATTTCACTGAAAAAATCTTCTGCAGGACCTTTAACCCATTTGCCCCTGACGGCGGTCTTTTCACCTGCAGGTACCTTCCAGAATGAGGAAAATCCCCTGAAATGATCAAGACGAATTATGGAACAAAACTCAAGATTTCTTTCGATACGCTTTTTCCACCACTCAAAATGCTTCGCCTTCATTTTTTTCCAGTTATAAACCGGCATATTCCAGAGTTGCCCTGTCTTGCTGAAAAAATCAGGAGGCACACCAGCCATAGATATCATATTGCCATCCATATCAATATCAAACAGGTCTCTGTGTGCCCAAACATCGGCGCTGTTAAAACTTACATAAAATGAAATATCACCAATCAGCCTGGTATCAAAACTTTCCGCGTACATTGCAAGCGCTTTGAACTGATTGTCAAAGATGTATTGCGAGAACTTAAGCAGATCGATTTCCTCATTATGATCAACAGAAAAGGCTTTAAGAGCAGCGGTTTCCCTGTTCCTTAATTTTTCAGGCCAATTAACCCAGGGTTCCCCTTTAAAATGGTCTGACAACGCAGTAAAGAGGACGAAGTCATTCAACCAGTAACTGTTTTTTTCACAAAATGAGGTGAATTCTTTCCTGGATGCAGGATTATCTTGCGTGTTATAAACCCGGAAGGCATCCGAAAGTACTGATTTTATAGTGAGATATGCTTTCTCAAAATCAACTTTACCTGTTGATGTTGCAGTTTTTGGAATATTTTTCAGTCCAAACCGGTTAACGACCGAATCAGGGTCAATTAAATGAATGCCTCCGGCAAATGCCGAGGATGAACTATACGGAGAGCCAGACCTGTCGACCGGGTTAAACGGCAGGATCTGCCAATATTGAAGCCCACTTTTAACCAGAAAATCGATAAAACGGTGGGCTTCTGTGCCGAGATTGCCCGAGCCATAGCCGCCGGCAAGAGATGTTAAATGTAACAAAACACCGCCTGCCCTGCCGTTTGATCGTTGTATGCCTTTAAAAACCAGGGGTACAGGTATTGTATATATCTGATCGATCCATAATTCGTTATAAAAATAATATTTTCTATCGTTCCACAACAGAACCCAATCGACCGGCGCATTTTCCGGCAACTGAATTGCCGTGTCATTCCATGAAAAGGGCTTCCTGTTCCTGATACTATCATTCTCTGCAAGATGAAGAGGTATAATTACAAGAAACCAGGTGTTCTTAGTTTTTCTGACAAAAGCCATCCAGTTATCCCTGTATTCTCCTGTAACCCGCAAAGGGATATAATCAGCGAATACAAAGCTATCCCTTTCGAGGAATCTCATTTTAAAAAGACAATGAGATAACCATAGCTTTATCTTCCCGTCAGATGCATGATCATAAAGGTTTTCAAGAAAATCAATTCCGCTTTTTCCCTTTATGCGCTTTATTTCCCTTAACGATTCGTGCCTTTCGGAGTAATCCAGCTGCCTGCGATTGTCGGGGTCGACAAAGGAAAGATCCCAGAACTCAGTGCCCTGGTAGAAATCAGGAATACCCGGACATGTAAATTTCAAAACCAGTTGGGACAATGAATTTATGATTCCGAATTCACGGATAATCCGAAAAAAAGGGTTAACTATTTTTTTTAAATACGATTTATCATTAAGCAAAGCGGTTACAAAATTCTTCACTGCATTTTCATAGGCCGGATCTGGCTTATTCCAAGACGAATGAACTTTTGCCTCCCTTAGAACTTTTTCCATATATTCACAGAAGCGCAGTGCATAATTTTCATCCGGCTCACAACTCACAGGCATTGATCCCAGTAGTGCCTGGTATATGAAATATTCTTCGTTATTATCAGGAACATAATCGTTTTCGACCCATCCTTTTTTGCTTTCATTCCACGATACGGATGAACGGATAAAAGAAAACCATTCATCCGGAATATCACTTATTACAAATAACCGTGCCCTTGAATCTTCGCCTCTTTTGGTATCATGGGTGGCAGTAGTGTTAAGCGAAGCAGGCCATTCCCTTCTCCTTTTCTCCATATAAGAATGAAAGGATGAAATTTTTATGCCTTCAGAATCGGGATAGTCCCCCACTTCATTATGTGCTAAAAAACACGACCAGGAATACATTGTAGTATCTTCTAGTCCTTTTGCCATCAAGGGACCTGTATATTGCATAAGTCGCATAAAAAACTCCGATACCCTGTTTTTTAACTCATCAGGAGGATCAAAAAAAAGATTCTGAAGAACGCGAAGGGTGTTTTTTAAATAGGGTTTCATTTCTGATGCAACTGCAATTATATCTGCCATAGTGTCTTTATCAGAACCATTAAGCGGTAATGATGTACTGTATAACTTATAAACGGGGCATAATACAAGCAAAAGACCGATTGCCTCCCTGATTTTTTCAGGGGTTATTTCGTGATTATAAGTAACCAGGCCCGGATCATCAACCATCCGGCATATATTGGCCAGGTCTCCTGCAAAACTTTCATTCAGAACAAGATTCTTATTATTTAAGATTACCGATTCAACAGGTATTTCATTTCCATCACTTGTGATTTCCTTATAGAAACCTTTCAGCATGGGCATTGAATGGAGATTTGTGAAAATGTTATTAAGGATGGCAAGAAATTCATAACCCGTAGTGCCCTGGACAGGCCAATGCTCCGGAAGGTCTTCATGGCTTTGCAGAATTTTCTCAGCCACCATAAAAATTTCGCTACCCAGATGTAATCTTAAACTGTTAAAATAGGTTTCCGGAAGTTTCAATCCATCTACATGATCAATGCGGAGGCCGGTAAAATAATTTTCTTCGGCTAACTTAAAAATCAGTTTATGATAATCCCTGAAAACATTATAGTTCTCCATTTTCAGACTAATCAGTCCGTTAATTGTAAAAAACCTCCTGTAATTAATTTGTTCTGAAGTATCGTACCAGGGCGACAACACATAAAATTGTTCTGAAAGAAACGTAAACATTGCGGACGGATCACTGTTCAAACCTGCAACCCATTTTCCCGGTTCAACGGATGAATACAAATCACGAAGAAACTGAAGAGACTGAATGTTTACAGGGAAGATATTCTCATAATATGAAATGATCAATTCTCCGTGTTCATCTGCTGCTATTTTTATTTCCCCTTCATTTATGCAAGCTTCCAAAGGTTTTCCTAAAAACGGAACCATAATTTTCCCCTTGAAACCTGGATGATCCCAGTCGATGTCAAACCATGAGGCATAGGAAGAATCCCTTCCTTTTTTAAGGACATCCATCAACCATTCATTGCCCGTGTGAAAAGCCATATGATTAGGCACTATGTCCTGTATCCAGTCAATCTTATTTTTTTTAAGAAATGAAATCCTGGTTATGAGCTCATCCAGGGAGCCAATCTCAGGATTTATTTTATTCGGATCAATTACATCATAGCCGTGGTTGCTTCCCGGCACGGAAGAAAAAACCGGACTTGCATACACTGCCCCGATGCCCAGTTCAATAAGGTAATCCGTAATTTTCTTTAACCCGGAAAATCTAAAACCGCTGTTAAACTGAATTCTGTACGTTGAGGCCGGTAGTTGCATGTAACATGTTTTATGGACTATAGATTATTAGCATTGTATGGGGAGGTACATCAATATTGGGTTCACTCACATCCACAGGTTTCCCCGGTCCTCCCCATTCCGGATCGGAAGAATTCAGAAGCAATTGCCAGCGGATGTGTGTTTCACATGTAATTACCGGTATTTCGCGATCTTCGAAATTCAAAATGGCTACAAGCAGTTCATTTCCTTTTTCGCGTGTAAGCTGTATGATTTTCTGACCGTCGAATTTCTTGGCGCTGAAGTGTTTACGTTCGCTGTTCTTCCATATTGACATCGATTTCCGGAGATCAATCAATTCCCGGTAGAACTCCATCATCTGTTGCTGACTTACAGTGCGATCATTCCACGTTAATTTCGATTGCATGAACGTATTCTCAGATTGCGGATCAGGCACTTCTTCAGCATTGAAAAAGGCAGAAAACTCTTTTTTCCGTCCCTCCCTTACCATTTCGATCAATTCTTTTCCGGAATGGTCTATAAAATAAAGAAACGGATGAATTTCGGCGAATTCTTCACCCATAAACAAAAGAGGAGTAAACGGACTAAACATTACCGCTCCCGCGATAACCTTGAGCATTTCAAAATCAACAAGAGATGAAAGGCGCTCCCCTTTCATCCTGTTTCCAACCTGGTCGTGATTCTGGCTGAAGACAACAAATTGGTATCCTGCAAAACCGGCTGTAGGTGTTCCGAAATCTTTCTTCCGGTGTTCAGACCAATTTCCGGTATATACAAATGCCTCATTAAACGACTTAACCAGGTGACCTGTCGTTCCAAAATCTGAATAGTAACCTGCTTTTTCCCCCGTTGCAAGCGAATGCAGGGCATGGTGAAACTCATCGCACCAGGTGGCATTCAATCCGTAGCCTCCTGAATTTAATGAAGATATGTAATGTGTGTCATTTAAATCGCATTCGCCGATAATGAAATGGTTTATATGACTTGTCTGGTTGAGTATGGCAACCTGTTCAGTAATTGCTTTAATGATGTTGGAAGGACTGAAATCCTTTACGGCATGAACAGCATCCAGGCGGATTCCGTCAACATGAAAATCCCTGAGCCACATCAGAATATTTTCTATGTAAAACAACCTGACACCATCGCACCATGCATCATCAAAATTTATTGCTTTTCCCCAGGGTGTAAGATATTTATCGGTGAAAAAAGGTCCGAACAAGGGTATGTAATTCCCTTCGGGACCGAGATGATTAATAACCACATCAAGAATTACGGCAATGCTGTGATGATGGCTGGCATCAATAAGCCGCTGCAGGCCTGCAGGACCTCCATAAGAGTTATGAACAGCAAAAGGAAAAACACCGTCGTATCCCCAATTCCGTTTTCCGGGGAATTGTGCGACCGGCATCAGTTCAATTGCATTAATTCCTAATTCGCCTAAATATTCGAGGCGGGATATTATGGAATCAAATGTTCCTTCTTCGGTAAAAGTCCCGGTATGTAATTCATAAATGATAAGATCGCTGACTGAAAGTCCTTTCCATTCACCATCACTCCATTTAAATTTTGCCGGGTCAAAGGCCATGGATGGCCCTTCAACCCCGTCGGGCTGATAAAGAGACGCCGGGTCAGCTGTAGTTTTACCGTTTATTACCAGGGAATACGCATCTCCGTCCGATATTTCTATACCATGGACTTCCTTAAATCCCTTATCCGTGGCACAAAGAGGGTAATTTCCGGATACGGTTTCCAATAGGATAGTATTTGCATACGGTGCCCAGATTCTGTAACTGGCTTGATTATAATCTGTAAAATGCAATCCGATTTTTCTCTGATCAGACATTTATTTTTTTATCCAATAACATGATTACAATTGATCTTCCATTAACAGCAATGATTTCGCCGGGCATTAGCGGCAGGTCTCTTTCCTGGGGATTGAAAAAACCGGTTGCGGTATCCAGGATTTTAAGCCACCGGGTTCCCCAGTTTTTTTCAGGAATAGTGAAAAGTACCTCCATTTCGGCTGAATTAAACATGATAAGGAACGAATCATCAATAATTCTTTCGCCTGTTTCAGTGAATGTATCCAATCCGTCACCAGACAGGTATATCGTAAGGGATTTTGCGAAACTTGTATTCCAGTGTTCATCGGACATTGTGTTTCCCTCGGGTAAAAACCACTCGATATCAGTAACATCTTTGCCCTTGATTGGTTTGTACTGAAACCATTTCTTCCGGCAAAATACCGGGTGCTGAAGACGGAAATGGATGAGGCCGGATACAAATTTCTGAAGCTCCTGATCTGCCCCTGACCAGTTAATCCAGGTAAGTTCGCTGTCGTGACAATAAGCATTATTATTACCGTTTTGTGTACGGCCCGATTCATCGCCTGCAACTAGCATAGGTACACCCTGCGACAAAAAAAGCGTTGTAAGAAAATTCCTGACCTGCTGTTTTCGTATGGCATTGATGGCAGGATCATCAGTAGGGCCTTCTGTTCCGTAATTAAACGACCTGTTGTTGTTTTCCCCGTCATTGTTATTCTCACCGTTGTCTTCGTTATGCTTTCCATTGTATGACACAAGGTCAGCAAGAGTGAATCCGTCATGGGCGGTTATGAAATTTACACTGGCAGTGGGTGTTCTTCCATTATTCAGGTACAGATCAGAGCTGCCTGTAAAGCGGTTGGCGAATTCGGCAAGCATTTCATCCTCCCCTTTCCAGAAATCGCGCAGGCAGTCGCGGTATTTCGCATTCCATTCGAGCCATCCGGCAGGAAAATTTCCTACATGGAAGCCGTTTTCTCCCACGTCCCATGGTTCTGCAATTAATTTTACCTGCGAAAGCACCGGATCCTGGTGGAGGATATCGAAAAAAGAACCCCACTTATCCACATCGTCGAATTCACGGGCTAGAACAGTTGCAAGGTCAAACCTGAATCCATCCACATGCATTTCAAGAACCCAGTAACGAAGGCTGTCCATTATAAGCCTCAGAATCGTAGGGTGTACCGAATTCATTGTGTTTCCGGTACCGGTATAATCCACATAAAACCGCTTATCCTTTTCATCAAGCCGGTAATAGGAATGGTTGTCGATTCCCCTGAAGCATAAAGTGGGACCAAGGTGATTTCCTTCTGCAGTGTGATTGTACACCACATCGAGAATGACCTCTATTCCGGCTTCATGAAGCGTCCTCACCATTTCCTTAAATTCAACCACCTGGTCGCCCAGGTTTATTGTGCTTGAATACCGGAGATCCGGGGCAAAATAACCAATGCTGTTATATCCCCAGTAGTTCGTTCGTCCTGATTCCCATAAATGCCTGTCAATTATAAACTGGTGCACAGGCATCAGTTCAACGGCATTAATTCCAAGGGATTTCAGGTATTTAATTGATGTACTGTGAGCTATCCCTGCATACTTTCCCCGCAATTTTTCCGGTATATCCGGCATGAGCTGAGAGTATCCCTTAACATGTAATTCATAAATCACTGTTTTTTCGAGCGGAATCCGCAATAAATGATCATTTCGCCAGTCAAAGGTATGGTCAATTACCACAGATTTGGGAATATACGGTGCACTGTCAGAATCACTGAAAGACATATCTTTAAATGTACTTTTCAAGTTATATCCATATAGTGCGTCGTTCCATCTGATAAGATTATCAATTGCCCTTGTATAGGGATCGATCAGCAGCTTATTGGGGTTAAACCGGTGTCCTTTTTCAGGATCATAAGGCCCGTATACCCTGTAACCGTAAAGCTGACCGGGTTTGATTCCGGGTAAATATGCATGCCAGTTATTATGGGTGCATTCTCTTACATTGATCCGGGTTTCTTCACCTGTGGATGAAAAAAGACATAGTTCAACACCGGTAGCATTTTCGGAGAAAAGTGAAAAATTGACGCCTCTGCCGTCATAGTTGGCCCCAAGCGGGTAAGGCCTGCCCGGCCAGACAGGTATAGTTTCACTCATTCATGTTTGTTTATAAGTGCAGTGATTAGTGATTAGTGATTTGTGATTAGTGATTAGTGATTTGTGATTAGTGACTAGCAGTATACCAGTTACCAGTCACCAGTCACCAGTTACCAGTCACCAGTCACCAGTTACCAGTCACCAGTTACCAGTCACCAGTCACCAGTCACCAGTTACCAGTCACCAGTCACCAGTCACATTTTTAAGTAAACAAACAGAATGAGTGAGAGTTCGATGCTGGATACTGGATGCTGGATGTTTGCATGTACCGTTAACTGATCACTGATAACCGATTACTAAAAACGGATTACTGATCCCTGATCCCTACTTAACCTTATCAAACCTCATATTATTAATCCGGCTTGAAGACACATTCAATCCTATAATCGCACTTTTATCATCTCGTGTAAATTCAACTTTATTGAAGAACCATTCCCAAGTCGATAATACATCCTTTTTAACAATATCCAGGGTGAAATCCTCCTCGCGCGGATGACTGACTACAAGTTGCTTATTGTGCACAGTAAGGGTATAGGTTGTGTTTAATTCAGGACTGTAATAATCGCCGGCATATTCATCCAGATTGATTTGAGACGGATCAAAATTAACCACTCTTGTAGCGGTTATTTTCTGTCCATTCAGCACTACATTGATGCTGTTAAAACGACCATTATTATCAGGAATGAATGTCAGTGTTGCATTCATTGCAGGTAATGAAAAATCCGCGACTGACGTCCGGGTTAGGAGTTGTTTTCCTATCTCGGGGTTTGTAGCATATAACTTGCTGTTTTCTGTTACAATCTGAAACGTGTAACCTGGTCTCAGAAGATAATCTCCGCAATAGGCGCTGAGTATTTTTTCGTCTCCCCTGTATTCTTTTTCACTTACAAGAATAGGAATAGCGTCATCAGAAATTTCGGAGGTGAATTGATCTTTAAGATAAATATCCGTTATCTTTTCAGCCATGCCGGCCGGATCAAAATATCCGTTATTGCTGAGTACAATAACTGAAAAATGCTGATCAGGAAACCTGCATATATAAGCCCTGTACCCTGCATCTGCGCCGCCATGACAAATATATGTAAGGCCCTTGTATTTCAGGATGTCCTGGCCCATTGCATAAGTTATCGCTTTCCCGTTATTCAGGGCTCCGCAGGTATTCATTTTCTCAATGATTTGTTTGCTTCCGACAACGGGATTCTCGAAATTAGAAACCCATTTGGAAAGATCTTCTACTGTGGTCAACAGACTTGTTGCCCCATAAGTGCCATAATTAAGCAAGCTCTTCTTAAAATTCTTACCATCGGGATAATAAGAGTAGGCGCGGTTTTTACAAACACTTTCCTGGTTTTCATTAAAGAAAGTATTGGTCATCCCAAGCGGTTTGAAAATTCTCTCTGATGTGAATTCAGCAAATGTTTTACCTGAAACCCTGGCTACCACTTCGGCCAGTAAAGTGTATCCTGAATTCGAGTATACATGCTCCTCTCCCGGCATGAAATCGAGGTTTTTCTGCATGCATACCAATTTCAATATTTGCTTCTGGGTAATCACATCATCCAATCTCCAGCCTGCAAGAGTGAGAAGTGTCCATTGATCCCTGATTCCGCTTGTATGCCAGGCAAGATTGTTTAAAGTAATTTTGTGACCATAATCCGGAAGTTCCGGGATGTACTTTCTGACATCATCTTCCATTGAAAGTTTACCATCTGCCTCAAGGAGCAATACGGCAAAAGCAGTGAATTGCTTCGAATCAGAAGCAATATGGAAAACCGTTGAAGGAGTGATAGGAATATCATATTCGAGGTTGGCTGAACCATATCCCTTACTAAATACAATTTTGCCATTTTGAACAACAGCTACTGCGGCGCCGGGTGTTTGAATGTTATTCCACTCATCAAACAATTTGTCAACCTGCTCACCGGGAGTTTGTGCTTTTATAGAAAATGCAAAAATACTGATTGCCAGAAAAGGCATTAATGATTTGGGTATTGTTTTCATGTTGATATTTTGATAATTAGATGCAACAGAAAACAAAATTCCATAAAAAAACCAGGACACCCTCCGAGGGTACCCCTACCCTCGGAGGGTGAGGATAGATTACTCCTTACCCTCTTCTTTCATCTGGATTTTTCCGAGCGAGGCAAGTCCGCCAAGGACTCCCAGGTTCATAGAATCAAGAGCGGTACTTGGCACTATGATCATGGAGCTTTTCTCTTTCAGGCCTTCGCCTATCAGGTTCATGGCCCGCAACTGAAGAGCTACAGGGTTGTTCATGTATTCCTGGCTGGCCTTGGCAAATTTCTCGGCAATTTCTGTTTCGGCAGTTCCCAGGATTACACGTGCACGTCTTTCCCGCTCGGCCTGTGCCTGTTTACTCATGGCATCAGCCAGTGCCTGCGGAATTGTGATATCCTTTATCCCAACATTCTGGCAGGTAATTCCCCAAGGGTTTGAAATTTCATCCAGGTAAATCTGCAGATCATGTGCAATCCGCTCCCTGTCCTGCAGTAGTTCTGCAAGCTCATGTCTGCCTATAATATCCCTTAAACCGGTTTGAGCCACATATTCAATCGCGTCGTTATAGTCCTGCACTTCAAGGGCAGCCTTTTCAACATCCCACACTGTCCAGTACAACACAGCCACAACGTTTACAGGCACTGTGTCTTTTGTGAGTGTTTGCTCGGCTTTAAAATCGGTTACCCTGATTCGCTGGTCGACATAATTCATTATTTTTTCAAAAATCGGGATTATAAGGAATATGCCCGGTCCCTTTAAGCCCCTGTATTTACCCATTCTGAGCACAACTGCCTTCTCCCATTGATCCGCAATCTGTATGGATGAAGAAACCAGGATCGAAACCAGGATCAATGAAGCCAGCCAGGGCTCAGTGATCATTTTTAAATAGAAAAGAGCAAGGCATCCTGCAATCAGAATGATGAGGAAAGTCAATGAAACAGAATTGAAATAGCTTTTCGAAATAATTTTAGTTTTCATGTTCTTTATGATTTGAAAGTTCAGATATGAGTTCATCAATGGTAAATCCGTAGTTCAGGGCAATCGTGATAAATTCCCGGCAAATCTCATGAAGCTTGTTGTGTTTTTCTTTGCTGGTTATCCCTATATCACTGCGGTTAATAAAGGTTCCAGTTCCCTGGTGCGTTTCAAGGATGTTCTGTATTTCGAGTTCCTTATAGGCCTTAGCCACTGTGTTAAGGTTGACTTTAAGCTCAACCGCCAATGCCCTCACAGTGGGTAACTGTTCTCCTACCTTTAATTTACCGGTAGCAATACCGAACTTGATCTGATCGATTATCTGCCGGTAAAAAGGTGCTCCTGTTTTAGGATCCAATGCAAATTTGATCATGGTTAAAGTAATATTTTATTATTGTATTATATAACTAGTACAAATATACTATAGGAATTTTAATTGTCAAATAATTATTAACCTTTTTTCTGATTTTTTTTACCCAGTATTTCCTATTGCATTGGCAATGGCATTGATGCTCTTCAGTATTTCAAGAAGTACGGCTTCGCCTTTCTCCTTCTCACCTGCCAATTTCAATGATCTCCATTTTCTGAGCAGCATAACCTGGTAACGGTGCAGGTACACCAGTGGTTCCGAGCGGAACAGTGTTGAATAATAATGATTGGTACGCCTGACCTCAAGGGGTCGTTGAATGATCATACCCATCATTTCCCTTAATTTGAAAAGTTCATCTGTAATCATTGTCAGAATCACTGTCCGGCAATTCTCATTCTCTACAAGTGAAGAATACAATGCCATTATCTCTTCATCGGTGGCGGCCAGACTGGTGTCAATATTAGTAAACATGTACCTTACAAGGACATCGTGCACTACGAATTCCCTAAGTTGACTGAATTGATCAGGCATCTCTGATTTCAGTTTCTCAAGGGCGGTTCCTATGCCATACCAGCTAGTAATGTGAAACCTTGACTGGCTCCAGCTGAAAACCCATGGTATAGCCCTTAAATCAGCAAGCGTATGTGTACCCGAGCGATGACTGGGCCTGCTCCCTATCCTGCTGGATTCTATGGCATCAATCGGAGTTGCATGCGTAAAAAATTCCATAAAACTCGGGTGTGATATAAGTTCATGGTAATGTTGTGAACTTACATCGGAAAGGAACTGAAGTATTTTTGCTCCCGGATGAGGTTCAGGATTTTGACGTGCCTGAAGCAGGGTGTTGGTCACAGTCCCGGCCACCAGCAACTCCAGGTTATAAGCAGCATTTAAAAGATTGGCATATTTCTTTTCGATAATCTCACCCTGCTCAGTGATACGGATCTGTCCTGTCAGACTTCCCGGCGGCAGCGCTCTCAGAAACCAGTGGGTAGGACCGGCTCCCCTGCTAATGGTTCCACCCTTACCGTGAAAGAACCGGATGTTAATATTGTGTTTTCTTCCTACTGCCGCAATTTTTTGCTGTGCCGTATAAAGGTTCCACATACTGGTCATCAATCCACCGTCTTTATTACTGTCACTATAGCCGATCATTACATCCTGTCGCATATTGCAACGATTACTTACTTCCATCTGTTTCTGAAGCGAATGTCTGACAATTGGAACAGACAGGTATTCATCGAGGATTGAATCACTTCTGACAAGGTCATCGATAGTTTCAAAAAGCGGCACAACATGAAGCAACATGAAATGTCCTTCATCTGACTTTTGCCACAATCCGGTTTCCCGGGCAAACAGATAAGGTATCAATAAATCACCCACATTACGGGTCATACTGATAATTATATTCCCGAGCGATGAGGATGTATACTTTTCAGTATGACGTTTAAGCACCCTGAATGTATTAATAACCGATGAGGCCTCATCAGGAAGATCCCAGGATGAATTTGAAAATGGCCGAGATGATTTCAATTCCTGTAACAGGAAATCAAGTTTCCTTTCATAATCAGATTCACTGAATTTCAAGTCCAATGCTGCCGCTTCGATCAGCTGTTCCATGGCCAAATCATGAATACGCGAATTCTGGCGTATATCCAGTCGGGCCAGGTGAAAACCGATGCTCTGAACCAGCCGGATCAGATCACGAACCTCTGACCATGCAATTGCAGAAGCACTGTGAACGGAAAGATCTTCCTGCAGCATCTCAAGGTCGGATATCAGCTGCCCTGAATGCCTGTATGAACCGGGTAAATCAAGCAGTTCAACAACTTTTTCACGACTGAAATCTACAGGAAGCCGAAGTATAAGGAGGTTTACGTAAAGCCGGTATGCTTCATTCCTGTACCTCGATTTAAGAAGTGGGGCATTTTCCCGGGCTTCATCAAGGTATTCGCTTATTTTTGATCTGATTTTTTCAGATACCTTTTCGGGTGAAATGTAAAAACTCAGATTTTTTGACAAAACTGAAAGTTTGGCTTTAATTATTTCAAATGCATTCATTCTCAGGGTGATCAATGTTTCTTCAGTGATTTCGGGAGTCACCAGCGGATGCCCGTCCCTGTCTCCCCCAACCCAATCACCAAATGTGATCCTGGGCAACAGGTTGGTATGGTTGATTGATTTCATATCAAAACCAACTGATTCCCACGATTGAATCAATTTATGGTCAATAATGGGTATGACTTCAGGAAACACATTTTTAAGATAATGAAGAACATTTTCGAGTTCTGACCTGACATCAGGTTTTTCAAGAAAGATTTCACCAATCAGCCAAAGCTTATGCAGTATCAATTTTATATTCTGCCGTATCTCATCCTGTTCATTCCTGGTATAGGTAGAATTTTCACGTTTCACTACAAGCAAATACAGGTTACGGAATTGTTCAAGCACCTCAGGGCGTTTGGCTTCCGTGGGATGCGCCGTAAGCACGGCTTCTACCTGTGAATCGTTAAATACGGCAAGAATTTCTTTTTCTGAAAAACCTGCATCCTTAAGAATTTTGAGATTATTACCCCAGGAACCATTAATACTTGAAAAATCATCAGACTCTTTTTTACGCCTGTTCTGCACTGCACCGTTAACCTCAACAATATTCAGAAGCTGGAAACTGATTGAATAAACCTGAAGGTGCTTTTGAGTATAATGTGTTTCAGATGCATAATTGCCGGTCAGCCATGGTATCGATTCAGCAAGCGAATGTTCATTCTGTTCTTCCAATACCTCCTTAAAGCACCGCAGTAAATATTCGAGATCCGCGTATGGCTTCCCTAGTTTTTCCTGTATTAATTTAAGATTATTCATACAGCCATCTATGTAAATTGTTGTTACTTTTGCATCCTTCAATCATATAACAAACTTCATGGCCAAAAGAGTAAAAGGCGAATCCATTGATAAGGAACATAAAGAATCTATATTCTCACTGCTCAAACCTTATCGCAAAATGGTTATCCTGCTTATCTTTTTTGCGTTACTGGGTAATACTTTCAATCTATTCATTCCAAAAATCATCTCTTCAGCTATCGATTCTTTTTCGGCACATTCGATCGATTTTAACCGCACGATGATTTACTTTATTATAGCAACTGTATTCATCTTTTTGTTCAGTTACTTTCAGAGTTTAATGCAAACCTATGTTTCTGAAAAAGCTGCGAGAGATATCCGTACTCAGATCACAGATAAGATATCCAAACAAAGTTATTCTTTTATTATTGAAGCGAATCCCTCCAAAATTCTGACTAATCTCACAGCAGATGTCGATTCAATAAAACTATTCATATCACAGGCAGTGGTGTCGATGTTTTCATCCGCTTTTATTATTATCGGTGCCAGTGTACTGCTAATTTCGATTAACTGGCAACTTGCTCTATGTGTAATGGCTATTATCCCTCTTATCGGCGGTGCCTTTTACCTTGTCCTCCGTAAAATCAGGGTGCTCTTCAAGAAAAGCAGGGAGGTGATCGACTGGCTGAACAAGGTTATCAATGAAAGTATCCTGGGAGCCGCCATTATAAGGGTTCTGAATTCCCAGCAGGCTGAAAACAGCAAGTTCATTGCTGCAAGTGGTGCTTCCCGCGACCTTGGATTCTTGATTCTGAATTTGTTTGCCAGCCTCATTCCTGTTATTTCCTTTGTAAGTAACATGGCGCTGCTTACCATTCTGGTGCTGGGCGGGCATTTTGTAATCACAGAAAAGATGACGATCGGTGAATTTGCCGCTTTCAACAGCTATATAGCCATTCTGATATTCCCTATTATCATAATAGGCTTTATGAGTAATATAATTGCACAGGCATCAGCTTCATACCAGCGGATACAGCAAATACTGATGGCCCCCGAACCAGAAGACAGGGGAAATCTTGAAGGTTTTTCGAAGGGAAATATATTGATAAAAAATGTCAGTGTTAATTATGGCGAAAAGCCTGCATTGAAGGACATTTCAATAAACATCCCTGTAGGTTCCAAAACTGCAATTATAGGGCCTACCGCTGCCGGAAAGACACAGCTTCTTTATTTACTTACGGGTTTAATAAAGCCTGACAGTGGATCCATTGAAATTGACGGCCAATTGATTGACAATTATAAGAGTGATTTTTTTCATAAACAGATCGGATTTGTATTCCAGGACAGCGTGATCTTTAATCTGAGCCTGCTTGAAAATATTGCATTTAATGACGCAGTCACAAAAGAGGCGTTGGATAAAGCCATTGAAACAGCTGAATTAAAGAGCTATATCAGTACTCTGCCCGAAGGGATGGAGACGCTCATATCAGAGCGCGGTACTTCACTTTCAGGCGGACAGAAACAACGGATTATGCTTGCCCGTGCACTTGCTCTTGAACCATCTGTTTTATTGCTTGATGATTTCACTGCCAGGGTGGACAGAAGAACCGAGAAGAAAATTATGGAAAACCTGCTCAGAAACTACCCCGGCATAACGCTGATTTCTGTAACCCAGAAGATTTCGGCCGTTGAAGATTACGACCAGATCATCCTTCTTATGGAAAGTGAAATCATTGCAAGAGGAACCCATGATGAATTGATGCGATCCAGTCCGGAATATGTTCAGATTTATAATTCGCAGAGAAGCACAAGCCATTATGACGTACAATCTTAATATAGGAACAACAGAGCCGGGAAAGAGGACTAAGACTCTTACTGCGCTCAAGAAGCTTGCTGTTATTCTGGCAAATGAGAAGAAGAACCTTGCCCTTGCACTTTTTATTGTCCTTATCAATGCTTCACTATCCCTTTTGGGACCTTTTATCATCGGTCATACTATTGACAAGTATGTGGTAACACGACAGTATGCAGGCGTTCTTAAATTTGGCTCCCTGCTTTTGGGCATTTATCTGGCTTCTCTTGTTACAGGTTATCTTCAGGCTAAATTAATGGGAGGCATCGGCCAACGGTTGCTTTTTAATTTGAGAAATGACCTGTTCCATAAATTGCAGGAACTTCCCATCGAGTTTTTCTATGCAAACAAGGCAGGAGACTTGATTTCACGAATCAACAACGACACCGATAAACTGAACCAGTTTTTTGCCCAGTCGCTTGTTCAATTTATGGCCAGTATTTTTATAATGACGGGTGCCGGTATCTTCCTGCTAACAATTAACCCTCTGCTTGGAGGTGCGGCATTGGTGCCCGCTGTTCTGATCCTGATATTTACCCGGGTGATCACTCCCTGGGTTAAAAGCCGGAATGCAAAAAACCTCACAAGCACCGGGAATCTTAGTGCTGAAATCCAGGAAATCCTGGGCAATTTCAAAGTAGTGGTTGCCTATGACCGTCGGGATTATTTCAGGAAAAAATTTGGTGTGGCCAATGATCAGAATTACAGGACAGCCATCAGGGCCGGTATAGCCAATAACCTCTTCATGCCGGTTTACACCTTCTTTTCCAATACAGGTCAGATGGTGGTTCTCGTGTTTGGTATTTATCTTATCTCTACAGGACGTTTTACTATAGGGCTCCTTATAAGCTTTCTCAGTTATGTCAGCAGTTTTTACAACCCTTTGAGGCAGCTGGCAGCTTTATGGACAAACTTTCAGATTGCACTGGCCGGATGGGACAGAATATCAGTTATTCTGAAACTTGAAAACAACCTTGTTATAAAAGAATCGACTCAGCAGAACTGTGATCCGGCATATGTTGTATTTCGACATGTTTCGTTCAGTTACCCGAACGGTAAGGAAGTGCTGCATAATGTGAACTTTGAATTTGAAAGAAGCAAAACATATGCTCTCGTTGGACCTACCGGTGGAGGAAAAACAACGACTGCATCGCTGATTGCCAGGCTTTATGATCCTTCGAAAGGAAAAATATTGCTTGACGGGAAAGACCTGAAATCTTACACTCCTGCTGAAAGGACCCGGAAAATTGGTTTCATTTTACAGGAACCCATTTTATTTACAGGTACTGTTAGAGAAAACCTTGTATACGGTCATGATTTTCTTTCATCTGCTTCACAAGAAACTTTGCTGGATGAAATCAGGCAGGCCGGTTTGGAAGAATTGCTTCAGCGATTTGAAAAGGGCCTCGACACCCAGATTCAAACAGGCGGAGATTCGATAAGCCTGGGACAAAAACAATTGATTGCCTTTATGAGGGCTGTTCTGCGTAAACCGGAACTTCTTATCCTGGATGAAGCCACTGCAAATATTGACACCATTACCGAACAGCAGCTTGAATCAATTCTTAAAAAGCTTCCGGAATCTACCACACGCATTATCATTGCCCACAGGCTTAACACGATTGAAAATGCGGATGAGATCTACTTTGTGAACGGCACAAGGATTGTAAAGGCAGGATCGATGGAAAATGCGGTTCAATTGCTGATGGAGGATAAACATATAAGTTAATTGTAATATCTTTATGTCAGCGGTTGCTGAAACCGGAAAAAATTAAAACCTGACCTATGCCGCTGATGATTGTTGCCCTCGGGATCATTCTGCTTATCATCCTGATCACCGCTGTTAAGCTTGATACCTTTATTTCATTCATTCTGGTATCCCTGCTTGTTGGAATTGCCGAAGGGATGAACCTGCCTGACCTGATCAAATCGGTTGAAAAAGGAATCGGTGATACGCTCGGGTCACTCATAATGATCCTCGGATTCGGAGCCATGCTTGGAAAGCTTGTAGCTGAAAGCGGGGCGGCGCAACGTATTTCATCGCGGCTCATAAGTCTTTTCGGATTGCGCTATATCCAATGGGCGCTTGTGATCACCGGATTTATTGTAGGTGTTCCCATGTTTTATAATGTGGGATTTGTGATTATGGTTCCTCTTATTTTCACTGTTGCCGCATCTACAGGATTGCCGCTATTGTATGTCGGAATCCCGATGCTGGCCTCGTTATCGGTTACCCATGGTTTCCTTCCGCCACACCCCTCCCCGTCTGCCATTGCCGTAATGTTCAAGGCCGATGTAGGGAAAACCCTTTTATATGGAATCGTTATCGCCATACCGGTTATTATCCTGGCAGGGCCCTTTTTTGCCAGAACTGTAAAAAACCTTCCTGCAAGTCCTCTTAAAGAATTTGTGAATCCGAAGGTATTATCGGATGAAGAAATGCCTTCCCTTTTCATAAGTGTATTCACTGCCATTCTTCCTGTTCTGCTTATTTTAATCGCCACAATAGCAGGATTTACTTATTTAAAGGATACACTGGCCGGCCACATTATTAATTTCGCTGGTTCTCCTCCCATTGCTCTTCTGATTTCGGTGCTGGTTGCCATTTTCACGCTCGGACTTAGCCGGGGTTCTTCGATGAAGGAAGTCAATAACCTGATTGGTCGCTCGGTTTCAGCCATTACAATGGTTTTGCTTATTATCGCAGGCGCCGGAATTTTTAAACAGGTTCTGACAGACAGCGGTGTGAGCGGGTATATTGCCGAAATGATGAGCCGATCAGGCATGTCACCCCTGTTACTTGGCTGGCTCATTGCAGCAGTAATAAGGGTAAGTGTAGGATCCGCAACAGTAGCCGGATTGACAGCCGCCGGTATCATATTACCCCTTGTAACAGCAGGAGGTGTAAACGCTGAATTGATGGTACTATCCATAGGGGCCGGAAGCCTTATGCTTTCACATGTTAATGATGTAGGTTTCTGGATGTACAAGGAATATTTTAACTTATCTGTGAAGAATACTTTTCTGAGCTGGACTGTTATGGAAACTATTGTAGGTGTTTCCGGACTGATCGGGGTATTAATTCTGAACCAAATAATTTAAACCATGAATACTAATGTAGAAGCCAGACTTGAAGAACTGAAAATTGTTTTGCCTCCCGCTCCTAAACCGGTGGGTGTTTATAAACCTGTCCTGATCATTGATAAAATGCTTTATGTTTCCGGGCAAGGCCCGATGCGCAATGACGGAAGTCTTATTACCGGAAGACTCGGAGACACCATGACCCTTGAAGAAGGTAAGCTCGCCGCCAGGCAGGTAGGACTTACCATGCTGTCGACAATAAAAACCAAAATCGGTGACCTGAATAAAATAAAAAGGATTGTTAAGGTTATCGGTATGGTAAACAGCACACCCGATTTCGGCCAGCATCCGGCAGTTATAAATGGGTTCTCGGAGTTAATGGCCGAAGTTTTTGGTGAAGATGAAGGGATTGGAGTGAGGAGTGCCGTTGGTATGTTTCTTCCCATGAATATTGCCGTTGAAGTGGAGGCTTCATTTGAACTTTACTGATCGGTTTATGCAGAATTGGTACGAGTTATATGATCTGAGCATGATACAAACCCCTGCCCTGCTCATCTATCCTGACCGGATAGAGGAGAACATCCGGCGCATGATCAGAATAGCAGGATCACCTGAAAGGTTACGGCCCCATGTAAAGACACATAAGATGGCTGAGGTTATAAAACTTCAGATCCGTCATGGCATTACAAAATTCAAATGCTCAACCATTGCTGAAGCTGAAATGACCGCACAGGCCGGTGGTAAAGATATTCTTCTTGCCTTTCAGCCGGTCGGGATCCAAATGATCCGGTATTTTGATCTGATTGCTCATTTTCAACAGGCTACTTTTTCAACAATAGCCGATAATCTTCTTGTTATTAACCGGTTGAATGAAACAGCGGGCAGTAAGAACATCAAGATTAATGTCTGGATAGATATCAATAATGGCATGAACAGGACAGGTATTGAACCTTTGCTTGCAGCAGACCTTTACATGAAAGCCTCTGAAATGCCGAATCTTAATGTGGCCGGCCTTCATGTTTACGACGGGCACATTCATGAGCACGAAGTTCTTAAAAGAACGGATATTTGTAACACTGCTTTCAGGGATGTGAGCCGCCTGGTATCAGGCATCGTTGCATCGGGCCTGAGCGAACCGGCAATCGTTGCAGGCGGAACTCCTACCTTCCCGGTTCATGCTAAACGAAACAAGACGGAATTGAGCCCGGGGACCTGCCTGCTATGGGATTATGGTTACTCGGTGAATTTCAGCGATCTTGATTTCCTTCATGCCGCTGTAATTGTTACAAGCGTTATCAGTAAGCCTTCGGAAAATCTTCTGTGCCTTGACCTGGGCCATAAGGCCATATCCGCTGAAATGCCTCATCCACGACTTAAACTGATGAACATTGAAGTAAAGAATTACGTGAATCACAGCGAGGAGCACCTGGTTATTGAAACTCCCAGGGCTGATTTTTTCAGTCCGGGCGACAAATTCTACGCCATACCCTGGCATATATGCCCCACGGTTCCAAGATACCCGTTTGCCCTGACAGTAAAAGACGGCAAAGTTTCAGGGGAATGGAAGATTGATGCACGTGACAGAAAAATAACAATATAACTCTGCAGAAATGACGGATCTGATCATTGACGGGCACCTTGATCTTTCGATGAATGCACTCGAATGGAATCGCGATTTTACACTGGGTATTGAAGCGATCCGGCAGAGAGAAAAAGGAATGACTGACAAACCGGATCGAGGCCGGGGAACCGTAAGCTTCTCTGAAATGAGGAAAGGTAACGTCGGCTTGTGTTTTGCCACCCAGATTGCACGCTATGTAAAACCAGGCAGCCGGTTGCCCGGCTGGCATTCACCGGCCCAGGCCTGGGCAATGACGCAGGGCCAGCTGGCCTGGTACAGGTGCATGGAAGAGGCCGGTCACATGGTTCAGATCACCGGCAGAGATTCTCTTGAAAAACATCTCAGCAAATGGGAACAAGACAAAGAAAATACCCCGATAGGTTATCTACTGAGCCTTGAGGGAGCCGATTCTATAGTAAATCTGAAATACCTTGAAATAGCCTGGAATTATGGTTTACGGGCGATCGGTCCTGCTCACTATGGCCCGGGAACTTATGCCGGTGGAACAGATACCACAGGAGGACTGCCTGCTGCAGGTAAAGACCTTCTTAAAGAAATGGACCGGCTGGGAATGATCCTGGATATCTCTCACCTTAATGATGAATGTTTTTTTGAAGCGCTGAATATCTACAAAGGTCCGGTTTGGGCCAGTCATAATAACTGCAGGGAGTTTGTACCGCACAACAGGCAGTTATCCGACGACCAGATTAAGGAATTAATAAGGCGTGATGCGGTGATCGGCATAGCCCTTGATGCCTGGATGATGGTTCGCGATTGGAAAAGAGGTGAATCCACACCTGAAAATACAGGGGTAAGCCTCAGACATGCGATTCGTAATATTCAGCACATTTGTGAACTGGCCGGAAATTCAAATCATGCAGCGATCGGCTCCGACCTGGATGGTGCATTCGGAAAGGAACAGAGTCCTGTTGAAATTGATACCATAGCCGATCTCCAAAAAATTACCGGGTTGCTCCAATCTGAAGGATTCAGGCAACCCGATATTGAAAAGATTATGCATGGAAACTGGATCAGGACTCTTAGAAAAAGCCTGAAATAATATCACTGCGAATTGCCGTCCCAGCCTGCTATTCGTGCCAGCAAATACCACATGGCATAGGCCTTACGATTTGCTGTAATGTGCTGGGTATTATGTTCACCGTATGTCACCTGACCACCAGGACCCGATTTATTGAAAAAGTAACCATTCCCTTCTGTATTCTCATCCTGCCAATCCTGGTAGAAGTTTCCGCCGTATAAAACGGAATTTCCGTTATCATCGGCATCATTCCAGTATGTTCCATCCATATCATGAGTGTCGATACCAAAATAATCAAGACACAGGTATCCATGGGCATTACAATAACCTATGATAGTATCTGCCTGGCTTTTTGGTTGCCTTTCACCTGGATTTGAATTCCCTTCGGCATGCCCCGTCATAAAAATAAACGTAACCGGGTTTGCTCGTTGTCCTTCACCGGTTCCGATTTTGCTTCCTCCCTGTGCATATTCGCTGATGAGTTGCTGCATACCCGGAAGATAATTTTCAGTTACATAATGACCTGATATGCTGCACCATGACCACATAATAACATTGATCTCAGCATTGTCAGGATCATCAAGATAATTCCGAGTTGTCTGGATGAAAGCGGTCTCATCCCTGCTCAGATCGGCAGCGTCGACTCCTTCTTCGGCATATGATGAAAGAGCATAATCACGGAAATCAAGTTTACCCGGTTGGTTTTCTGCAATTCCGAATAACACATCATCTCCGGCCTTATAATCCTGTAATCCATATAAACCGTAAGATACATGTGTGCCATGTGATGTATGCTGGTAGGCAACATGCAGGTTATTGCGGGCAGCTGTAATATATTCCTCAGGAATGGAGCGGAGCATGTCCTCAGTGGCCACCTGGTAGCTCGCTACTGTTACACCTGCGAAATGTTCGTCTCCGGGATCCTTGTTTGGGCCATCATCCTTCTCACAAGACAAAAGAATGGATGATAAAATCAGAATGGTGAACAAATAAATGATTTTCATAACGGTGTTTTGTTTAATGTTTTAACAAAACGTTTATACGATATATCTTATTGTCAAGTTACTATATATCAACAAAAAACCCTCATAAACAATGCTTATGAGGGCTTATTAAAATAGAATATATAATATTATTTCAATCCTCTTCTTTTAAGTAACGGTTCAACGGAAGGATCTGCGCCTCTGAATTTTTTATACTGAATCATACCTTCATCATCACCGGATTCGGCAAGGCAGTATTTTCTGAATTTTACTGCCAGTTCATGGTTATAAATATCACCTGATTCCTTGAATGCACTGAAGGCATCGGCATCCAGAACTGCTGCCCAGATGTACACATAATATCCTGCAGCATAACCACCGTCAAAAATATGGGCAAAATACGTGCTACGATACCTGGGAAGGATTTCCGGGATCAATCCTACTTTATTCATGGCTTCTTTCTCAAAATCACGAACGCTGCCTTTGAGAGAATCGCCTATTGTATGATAATCCATGTCAAGAAGTGATGCAGCAAGGTATTCCACGGTTTCAAATCCCTGGTTGAAAAGAGAGCTTTTCTGAATCTTGGCAATTAATTCCTCGGGAATAGGTGCACCTGTTTCAAAATGCTTTGCATATGACCTCAGCACTTCAGGTTCACCGGCCCAGTTTTCCATAATTTGCGAGGGTAATTCAACATAGTCGCTCGGAACACTTCCCGCCGTCCTGTAAAAACTTCCCTGTGTAAACAATCCATGCAGGCTATGACCGAATTCATGGAATAGTGTGGTTACCTCATCCCACGTGAGCAATGATGGTGAACTACCTGATGGTTTTGTAAAATTGCATACAACTGAAACCACCGGATCTATCCTTTGTCCGTTTTCGGTAATTGCCGAGCGGAAATCAGTACACCAGGCGCCTGCTCCCTTACCGGGCCTTGGATAATAATCAAGATAAAGAATTCCGAGAGGTTTGCCATCCGCTTCCTTTACTTCAAAAGTTTCAACATCTTTTTCGTAAACCGGCAGGTCAGTTCTTTGTGTAAAGGTAATTCCATACAGTTTATTAGCCACCATAAACATTCCATCCCTTACACCGCTGAGCTTAAAGTACGGCCGGAGCTGACTGTCGTCAAGATCATATTTTTCTTTCCTTACTTTCTCAGCATAATACCACCAGTCCCATGGTTGAAGTTTAAAATTACCTCCTTCGCGGTCAATTAATTTCTGCATTTCTGCCACTTCTTTTTTTGAATTCGGTAATGCCGGTTTCCATAATTTCATGAGAAAATCATAAACATTGCCGGGTGTTCTGGCCATATTCTCTTCAATCACATAATCGGCGAATGTCGGGAAACCAAGGATATTAGCCTTCTTTACCCTCAGATCAACGATTTTTTTGACAATTTCGTTATTATCATTGGCATTGCCATTATCTCCACGCATGAAATAACCCCTGTATAATTTCTCGCGTAAGTCTCTTTTATTCGAATATTGAAGGAAAGGAATCCAGCTTGGTTTATCAAGTGTGAATATCCATCCGTTTACACCGGCATTTTTGGCAGCTGCAGCTGCGGATTCCCTTACTCCTGCGGGAAGCCCGTTGAGATCAGCTGAATCTTCAATGATAAGTTTAAAGTTCTTATTTGTTTCTGCGAGCAGGTTTTCGCCAAACTGCAGTGAAAGCATAGACAATTCGGCATTTAGTTTTCGCAGTTCCTCTTTTTTATCTGCAGGTAAATTGGCGCCTCTTTTTTCGAAATCATGATAATATTTTTCGGTCACCCTGATTTGCTGTGAATCAAGACCAGATTCGTTTCTTTTTTCATAAACCGCTTTGATACGCTGGAAAAGTTTTTCATTCAGATAGATGTCATCCCTGTGTTTTGACATCATCGGATCAATATGCCTGGCGATTGCCTGCATCTGATCATTTGTATTGGCGCTGTTAATGTTGTAAAAAACTTTCGAAACCCTGGTCAGAAGTTTGCCGGACCTGTCGTAAGCGAGAATTGTATTATTGAAATCAGGAGCGGAAGCATTATTCACAATTTTATCAATGTCTTCATTTTCCTGTTTAATGCCTTCTTCGAAACCAGGCACATAATCTGTGGTGTCAATCTTATCAAATGGCGGAACCTGGAAAGGAGTCTGGTATTCCGTCAGAAATGGATTTTCGTGCATAGTCTTCTTTTTACATCCTGAAAGCAGGATCAGCAATGAGGCTGCAAAGATAAATGGAATGCTTTTCATATTGTAATTACTTTTTGAATGTTAGGGTGAGAACAATTCGCAAAATAAGATGAAAAGCATCTAAAAAATATGACTTATGGCATTATACCAGTTTATGTGGTTGTTCCTCTTTTACGGCATATGGAGCAGGAGGAGCTTCCCCATAGTGTTCCGTGTTGTAAACCTTTGTAAAAACACTTCCGAAAAATACAATCATGGACGAATAGGAAGTCCACAGCAGGATCAGCACAATGGATCCCGCAGCCCCATAGCCTGATGCCGGATTTGCCTTACCGAAATAGAGACCAAGTGCAGTTTTTCCGAGCGTAAATAATAGAGAAGTAACGAAGGCGCCTACCCAGATTGTCCTCCACTTGATTTTTGCATCCGGAAGAAATTTAAACATCAGTGCAAATAAAACGGTAATCACAGCCAGGGAGAAGATAAAATTGAGTACAGCGAAAATTACAAGTAATGAATCACTCAAATGCTGCCTTACCCAATCGCTCAGGGCTGAAAGTACAGATGATACCACCAGTGAAATTAGCAGCAGGAAAGCGATTGACAATACAAGGCCAAATGAAAAAAAACGGACTCTCAGGTAGGTAAGAATTCCCGATTTCTTTGTGTCTGCCTTAACATTCCAGATATTATTCAGTGATTTTTGAAGTGCTGAAAAAACGGCTGTTGCACCCACAAGGATTGAGATAATTCCGATAATCGTTGCCCAGATAGAATCTTTGCTCTGCGAAGCACTGGCCATCATCTGCTGCACCTGTTTGGCAGTATCCTCGCCCATGGCGCCTGATATTTGTTTCTGCACCTGGCCGGTAACTGCCTCATGTCCGAAAAAGTATCCGGCCACTGTAACAACAACAACCAGCAGACCCGGCAATGCAAAAATCGCATAATATGCAATTACAGCTCCTTCACGAAACGGATCAAGATCCATCCATGTCTTAAACGTCTTTTTAAATATTGCGCCTAAACCTTTAAATATCGACATAACTTTATAGTTTCTCTCCTTTAACGCCATCAGCAGGCATACTTTTACCAAAATACGGATTATGGTTATCGCCATTCTCACTGATCCAGAATGCGCCTTTGCCGTCATTAAACATCGGGCAATTCAATTTATACAAACTATCAGAATATTTGTCCGATTTAAACAGGTCATAAATATCCCTGCTCAGAAAATCGAAATGTTCCCGCTGGTGCGCTATGTTCCCTTTGCTTTTTCCAATATGCTCCGCATGCTCTGAAGCATCATCAAGGATTTCGCCATTTGATTTATCAGAGGATTTTGCTTTATATTCCATAAGAACACTTTGTAGCTTATCACCGGCCTTTGCGGCGCCTGCATCGTTGTCCTCACCTAATGAATTTTTCAGAAGCAAATAATTCTCTGCAATAACATCTAATGAAACCACACCCATGGTTGTATTCCTCAATGAGTCAGGTGTCTTCACGGTATCCTGGTTGTCGGGATGATTTTCCGGGCTTTGTTTATTCATATTGCATGAAGTGAATAGCTGCGCCAGCAGGAAAACCGGAACAATGTAGTTTTTCATGACCAGAAGTATTTGGTTTACAGATAATACAAATAAACATCTAAATTGTTCGGATTGGCAGGCGTGTCCGCATACCCATTTTACGGTATGCGAAATACCGCTTTGATGTGATTTCATATAACCGGTATAGCCTGTATTTTTGCATTGAATACATGTAATTTTAACACAAAGAGAGATGGTACTTAATAAAACTTATGCAATCTGTCCTGTATCGGCAACAACGATCAATGAAAAAACGGCAAGGCTGAACGGAGGTTTTACCCTGCTGTTACTTATCATATTCGCAATGACTCAAAACCTCATCCCGGTTGTCTTCCTGGCTTCCGACTTTTTACTGAGATCATTGCAGCTTTCCAGATACAGTCTTCTGACCTATTTATCCAAAGGAATATCACGCCTTTTACTGCTCGATAAAAAAATGATCAATGCGGGTCCGAAAATATTTGCTGCACGGGTAGGACTGATATTTAGCATAGGCATACTGATAGCCGGGATAGCCGGGTTACCATCACTTTCTTTAAGCCTTGCCGCAATCCTTGGATTGTTTTCATTCCTTGAATCCGCTTTGGGCATTTGTGTTGCCTGTATGATTTATCCCTGGCTATACAGGATCCTGTATAAAATCAATTACACGGTTTAATTAAGAAGCAAACCGGTATCCAATCCCTGATTCGGTGATAAGTAAAACCGGATGTGACGGATCATCTTCGATTTTCTTTCTTAATTGAGCCACAAATACCCGCAGATATTGTGTTTGCTCAAGATAAGTATGACCCCATATTTCCCTTAGGATATACTGATGTGTAAGGACCCTACCTGCATTCCGGGCTAAAAGACATAATAAATTAAATTCTGTATTTGTCAGCTTTAAATTGATGCCTTTCTTTTTTACAACAAAGTCCGGAATATTTATTTCAAGATTTCCAAAAGAGAAATTCTCTGCACGCTCCTCTGAATTTTTTTGCCGTAATGCAGAACGGATCCTTGCAAGTAATTCCCTGCTTCGGAAGGGCTTTGTCAGATAATCATTTGCACCATGATCAAGAGCGTTCACCACATCCTCTTCAGCGTTCCTGACAGATAAAATGATTATTGGTCTATTATACCATGTTCTGAGTTTTTTTAGAATTTCAAGACCATCTGAATCAGGAAGTCCGAGATCAAGGAGAATGGCTGAGGGCTGATAATTGGCAGCAGCTATTAACCCTTCCCTGCCATCACCGGCCTTAAATATCTTATATCCGTTTGAAGACAATGTAATATCCAGGAGATGTCTGATTTGGATTTCATCATCGATTATGAGGAGCGAGTTTTCCATCAGATATATGTCTTTTAAAGATCATTCACCTTTTTCATTCAAGGTCAATTCCGAGGCCTTTACGGGCATAACAATTGTAAATACAGCCCCCCCGTTTTGCCGGTTTGAGGCTTTAACGGTTCCGTTATGCGCTTCCACAAATCCTTTTACTATTGATAGTCCAAGTCCGGTTCCGCCGGCTTTTGCATTCTTTCCCCGGTAAAACTTATCGAATAACGACTGTACATCATCATTTAAAAATCCATTGCCTCTGTCCATGACCTGTATGGTAAGGTAACCATTGTCATAAAAAAACTTCAACCGGATATTTGTATCGGGTGGAGAATTCTGAATGGAATTAAGAATCAGATTGTATAATACCTGTTCAATTAAACCGAAATCTATATAAACAAGTGGAGTATTCTCAGGTATCACTACATAAAAATGATAATTCGACAATTCCTTTTTCAAAGAAGAAGTCACCTTTACCGCAAGGTCATGGACATCACACCAGTCCAGCCGTACTGTAATTCTTCCGGATTCAAGCCGGGACATATTGAGCAGGTTTTCAATCAAACGATTCAACCTGAGCGATGCGGTATTTATTTCATTCAGCAGTTTTATCTGTGTTTCTCTTGGGTAGGTATCTGTAAGCAGTTCATCCGATGCACCCAGAATAGTGGCAACTGGTATTCGCAATTCATGCGAAATACTGCTGAAGAGTGTTTTATACAGTTTATCCGATTCATTTAAAACAAATGCTTTTTTTGCTGCCTCTCTAAGAAACTCCCTTTCAAATTTCCCTGATATTTGGGAAATTACTCCTTCCCAAAATAGTTTTTCCCCCTGTGTGAAAGCGACATGAAGTTTTATCGCTATAACGCCTATAATTCCACTGGTACCCCTGAGCGGATAAAATGTAAATTCTGTTGATGGCAAAGTATCAGTGAACTTTCCCGCAACCAATGAATGCTTGAAAACCCATGAAGCAATAGTCTTGTCATTTTCAGTAAGAGAAACTTCACCCGGATTGAGAGAACCGGAAGAAAGCTGATTAAATTCATCCTTAAGCAAGATTATACAATCGAGTTTAAAATAGCTTTGGATGGACTGTACAGCAATATTTAAAACTTCATCTATTCCTGTGGCGCTTCCCAGTTCCCTGGTTAATTGGTAAAGAGCATGGGTTCTTTCCTCCCTGATTCTGACTTTCTTTTCCTGTAAACGGACCCTGGAAGTTAGAATTCCATTTAACAGGGCTATGATAAAGAACATAATAAGCATAAGGACATCCACCGGTTTATCAATATGCAGCGTAAACGGAGGCGGAATAAAAAGAAAATCCCAAATAGCGGCACTAAGTGTGGCTGCCAGCAGAATGGGTCCAACACCGTAAAAAACAGCCAGCAGCGAAACCAGAAAAAGCAATATAAATGAAACAACCTGGTATCCTAAAAAATCTTTCACCAGATAGCATATTGCTGAAGCTGTTATAACTATTGCCAGTGTTATAAAATACTGGTTAACACTGGGCGTAAAGGCAGGAAGTGTGAGACGATCTTTAAATTTGTCCTTTGATGCCCGGTCAGATCCAAGAATATACACATCTATATTACCACTGTATTTAATCAGCTTATTAACAAAACTTCCCAGACGGAACATGGAATACACATTACGGACACGAGGTTTGCCCACAATGATATGAGTAATATTTTCTTTGATAGAAAAATCCACAATTGCTTTAACCCTGTCGTAATTGGTAATAATCCGGAAGTTTATTCCCAATTGCCGGGCCAGATTAATATTTTTATCAAGTTGTTCACGCTCTTTATCGGTTAGTTGATGAGAAGTTTCAACATAAACGGCCTGTATGCCGGCTCCCATTGAGTAAGATAAATTCTTGGCCCATCTTAACAACCGGGTTGACTGAATATTAAAATCGACTGCAACAAGCAAACTCATTCTGGATTTCCACGGGCCCCGGATCCGTTTTTCATGCATATAATCGTGAAGCTGCTTATCTACACGATCTGCGACCAGCCGGAGTGCCATTTCCCTGAGTGCCGTAATATTGCCCTTCCTGAAAAAATTGGTTATTGCTTCTTTTGATCTTTCGTATGTATATACTTTCCCTTCATTTAATCTTTGTATGAGTTCATCAGGGGTGAGATCCACTAATTCTACTTCATCGGCATTTTCAAAGACTTCATCCGGAAGTGTTTCTCTCACTATGATTCCGGTTATTTGTGCCACTGTATCTGACCGGCTTTCCAAATGCTGCACATTCAGCGTTGTGTAAACGCTGATACCTGATTCGAGAAGCTCCTGAACATCCTGAAAACGTTTTGAATGCCGGCTTCCCGGGGCATTGGAATGAGCAAGTTCATCAACTATGGCTATCTGAGGACTACGGGCAATGATACTGTCGGTGTCCATTTCCTCAAGAGTGGCATCTTTATACGTATATAATTTTCTGGGAATCTGTTCAAAGCCATCGAGTAATTCCTCTGTCTCTTTTCTTTTATGTGTTTCAATATACCCGATAACGATGTCAAGGCCTTTAAACTTTTCAGCATGGGCTGCCTGAAGCATTGTATAGGTTTTGCCCACTCCGGCGCACATACCGAAAAAAATTTTTAACTTTCCTCGTTTGTTCCGGTCCTCTTCTTCTTTTATTTGTGCAAGCAGCTCATCCGGATCAGGCCGTAATTCTTCTGGAACCATAATTTCTATCTGATACTGTCAATTGATAAATTTAGTTCAAATACATTTATTCTGGGTTCACCAAATACTAAATATTGAGGTTTCTTTGATAGACCGGATATTATTTGCATCATTTGTTTTTTTTGTCTGTTGGTATATGATCGTGAAAAAGCAACCCGATCAGCCTGGGCTAATGCGGCCTTAGGAGATATTTCAGGATCAAGACCGCTTGCTGAAGCAAAGATCATTTCAGCAGGAATATCAATATTTCCAACCTGATTCGTCGCATTTAACCAGAGAGCACGTCGTTCGCTTACAAGATTCTTCAGTTTATCACTTGAAGGCCCAAAGTTTGATCCGGATGATGGCAAGGGATTGTACTTAATTGCCGATGGTCGTGACCAGAAATATATACTGCTGTCAAACTGTTGTCCGATCAATTCAGAACCAATAAGTGTATTTCCTTTAAAAATAAGACTTCCGTTAGCTTTATGATGAAATAACAGTTGAGAAATACCTGTCATTGTTAACGGATATACAACTCCCGTCAGTAAGATCATAAATAGTAAAACCTTTATAGAAACAATTGTTGTCTTCATTTGCTGAATATTAGAATCAAACCAGGTGTAGATTTACAATAAGCATATCAATCAATTTTATTCCGATAAAAGGGATGATAACACCTCCTACTCCATAGATAATAATATTCAAAGCCAGAACCCGGGTTGCAGATATGGGTCTGTACTTAACTCCTTTAAGTGCAAGCGGAATAAGAGCGACAATTACCAGCGCATTGAATATGACGGCACTCAGAACGGCACTTTCCGGTGTACTGAGTTTCATAATATTCAGTGAACTCAAAGGAGAAATGCCCCGGGCAGTAACATAAATGGAAGTAGTAATAGCAGGTATAATTGCAAAATATTTAGCTACATCGTTCGCAATGCTGAAAGTAGTCAGGGCACCCCTTGTCATAAGCAATTGCTTTCCGGTCTCCACTACTTCAATTAACTTAGTAGGATTGCTGTCCAGATCTACCATATTGCCTGCTTCACGGGCAGCCTGGGTTCCGGTATTCATTGCCAGTCCTACATCAGCCTGTGCCAGGGCAGGTGCGTCATTAGTACCATCTCCGATCATCCCCACAAGGTGACCATTGTTCTGCTCTTCTCTGATTCGGTTAAGTTTATCCTCTGGTTTTGCTTCAGCCATGAAATCATCAACTCCTGCTTCAGCAGCGATTGCGGCAGCAGTTTTGGGATTATCCCCGGTTATCATAACCGTACGGATGCCCATTTTTCTGAGCTGTCCAAAGCGTTGCCTGATACCTCCTTTCACGACATCCTTTAAATGTATTACGCCAAGAATTCTGTCGTTTTCTACCACAACCAGAGGAGTTGCGCCCTGCCCTGCCAGTTTGTCTACTATATCCTCTACGGCCTGAGGACAAAACCCATTATGACTTTCAGCAAATTTTTTAATAGTGTCCGCTGCTCCTTTTCGAATACTCCGTATCTCACCGTTTTTATTTATATCTACCCCACTCATGCGTGATTGTGCAGTAAAGGGAATGAATTTTGCCGAATCAGGATTCAGCTCTCTGCCACGAATATTGAACTTTTCCTTGGCAAGTACTACAATGGATCGACCTTCGGGAGTTTCATCAGCAAGGGATGCCAGTTGTGCGGCATCTGCAAGTCGTTCAACATTTATGCCATCTGCAGGTATAAATTCAGTTGCCATGCGGTTTCCAAGGGTGATTGTACCGGTCTTATCAAGCAATAACACATCGGTATCACCTGCAGCCTCAATAGCTTTTCCACTCATAGCTATAACATTCTTTCTCAATAATCTGTCCATTCCGCTAATACCAATAGCACTAAGTAATCCCCCGATTGTTGTAGGTATGAGGCATACCAGCAATGAAATAAGAACAGGAAGTGTAAGGTTTTCCTGATTGACTGAATCTGATGCTTTAAGACTGTATCCATAGAAAGCAGGCATGGCAACAACCACCAACAAAAAAACGAGTGTTAAACCGGATAATAAAATAGTAAGCGCAATTTCATTTGGTGTCTTCTGTCGTTTCGCCCCCTCAACAAGTGCAATCATCCGGTCAATAAAAGAATTTCCGGGTTCTGAAATTACTTTGATTTTAATCTGGTCGCTTATAACCCGCGTTCCTCCTGTAACCGCACACCTGTCACCTCCGCTTTCCCGTATGACTGGTGCAGATTCTCCCGTAATAGCCGATTCATCCACACTCGCTATTCCTTCAATTACATCTCCGTCGGCTGGAATTATATCTCCTGCAGTACATAATACAATATCTCCTTTTTTAAGATCAGTAGCCTGAATTAACTCTTCTCGCTTGTTCACTAATCGCCTGGCCCGTGTTTGAACTTTGCTTTTCCTCAGACTTTCAGCCTGTGCCTTCCCCCTTCCCTCTGCAATAGCTTCAGCAAAATTTGCAAAGAGAACTGTGAACCATAACCAAAGCATAATCTGGAAATTGAATGATGAAAACAATCCCAGGATCAAATCCCTGAAAAAAATAAAGGTTGTGATTGCTGCACCAACTGCAACAATGAATATAACAGGATTTTTTGCAAGCGTTACAGGATTCAGTTTCAACAGTGAATTTCTTACTGATTTCACTA
Source organism: Bacteroidales bacterium (assembly GCA_035299085.1). Taxonomy (NCBI): domain Bacteria; kingdom Pseudomonadati; phylum Bacteroidota; class Bacteroidia; order Bacteroidales; species Bacteroidales bacterium. Next base: position 97,463 of record DATGXG010000027.1, read on the forward strand.
TTATTTTACCTGTAAAAAGTTTTATTTCAGTTTTATTTTCCATATACAAATTAAAAAGTCACGCCGGAATTCATAAGAAGATGCTCGGCAATAGGACCTAATGCCAGCGGAGGAAAGAATGTAAGACCACCAACAATGAGAATAATGCCGATCAGGAGCGCTGCAAATAGCCAGTTGTCAGTGCGAAAAGTACCTGTTGAGACGGGTGTAATCTTCTTCTTTGTCATACTGCCTGCTATTGCCAGAACCGGTACTATTATTCCATATCTTCCGATGAGCATACCGAAAGCAAGCATCAGATTATAAAAAACAGTATTAGTATTAAGTCCGGCAAATGCGCTGCCATTGTTACCAGCAGCCGAACTAAAAGCATATAGAATTTCTGATAATCCGTGGGGGCCTGCGTTATTTAAACCGGCTATTCCAGGCTTCACTGTAACCGCAATGGCCGAAAAGAGTTTAATCACAATATTGGGAGCCAGTACAGCCAGGATAGCCATTTTCATTTCAAAAGCTTCAATCTTTTTCCCAAGATATTCCGGTGTTCGTCCTACCATTAATCCGGCGATAAATACGGTGAGCAAAATAAAAATGATCATACCATACAGACCTGAACCCACCCCGCCAAATATTACCTCGCCGAGCATTATGTTAAATATAGCCACCAGGCCCGAAACCGGAGAAATACTATCATGCATTGAATTAACAGAACCGTTGGATGTAGCCGTTGTGGTCACTGACCATAAAATACTGTTAAATATCCCGAACCGGGTTTCTTTTCCTTCCATCGATCCGGCAACATTCATAGCATGGTTAAATGCGTATTCCGCCCTTAATGAAATGGCCACACCCACGGAAAACAACAGCAGCATGACAATAAAAATAGTCCAGGCCTGTCTCTTCGATTTCATATAGTGAGCATAGGTAAATACAAGACTGGCAGACACAATAATTATTGAAAAAAGCTCAAGAAAATTGCTGAAGGGAGTAGGATTTTCGAATGGATGTGCGCTGTTAGTACTAAAAAAACCTCCGCCATTGGTGCCGATTTGTTTGATGGCTATCTGTGATGCAGCAGGCCCCATAGGGATAACCTGAGAAGCCCCTTCAAGAGTTCTGGCTTCAGCATATCCTGAAAAATTCTGAATGACACCCTGACCCACAAGTAAAACGGTCAATATCATTGACAGAGGAAGAAGCACGTATAATACAGTGCGGTTAATATCCACCCAAAAATTACCAAGATTCCCCTCCGTTTTTGATGTAAGTCCCCTCATAAGAGCTAAAAGAACAGCAATTCCTGTGGCAGCACTTACAAAATTCTGAACCGTCACGCCTAACATTTGTACCAGATAACTGATCGTTATCTCACCGCCGTAGGACTGCCAATTCGTATTGGTAGTAAAACTGACAGAGGTATTAAAAGCTAAGTGCCACGGCACGTTAGTAAGATTTGCAGGATTCAGAGGTAAAAATTTCTGGAGAATTTGAATGAGAAAAAGAAAAGTGAGGCCTGCTGCATTGAATAGCAGCACAGAAAACAAATATTCCTTCCATCCCATTTCAACTTTCTTATCGATACCCAAAAACCGGTAGCTGAAATTTTCCACACGGCCTAAAATTCGTTTCATAAAATGATGATCGCCGGTAAATACCTTAAACATGTATCGGCCAAAAATGGGAGAAAGTAAAATTAAAGCCATGAAAAAAACGATCAACTCAATTACATTATTCATAACAGCTTAATTATTTTATTAAAATTTTTCGGGTTTAACGATAGTATATATGAGATAGCATAGCAGTAGAATAGCAATTACCCCCCCAAAAAGATACCCGGTTCCGTTAACTCTTGTATTAATAAAAAGCATAAGGAACGGAGAATTCATTAAAACAGGTTTTTGCTTCATAAATTTTTGAGTTAGATATTATTTAGTCATCCAGATTTTTTTTGCTGTATTCTGTTTCTTCCAACGTGTTTCTGCCCTCTTCATATACCCTGTCAATATGCAGGGTTTTACTAATTGCAGCACTGCCCAGAAATACCAATGCCAACTTGAAGAAAAAACTAAGCAGGAATTTCAATGTAATACCAAATACTATCAATAAATACAACATAGTAACGTTTTGATTATCTGAGAAGTTAGATATAATCATCACACACACTTTCTGAAACAAAAATAGATTCACCGGCATAGTCAAAATATCTGGTGTTAGCTAAAGAGTATAAAGATTTTATAAAGATTTTGGTGCCAACCCTTAAAAAAAGGGTCTTAGATGGAATGTAAAAAGTAAAATCCTATAATTTTGCACCGGTCCATTAAATAAGCCTAAAAAATTGTCAGAAAGAAGTCATCAGGGTGTTAAGTTTGGCGCGGCAGGATTATTGGTCACTTTAGGTATTGTCTTTGGCGACATTGGCACATCCCCGTTATATGTGATGAAGGCTATTCTGCGGGAAGATTATCCTATACAACCTGAATTTATAATAGGTGTTTTGTCCTGTGTTATCTGGACACTTACCATTCAGACAACACTAAAATACGTCATTATTACTCTCAGGGCAGATAATAAAGGTGAAGGAGGCATTTTTTCATTATTTGCACTACTGAGAAAAAACAAGAAGAAGATTTACATTTTTGCGATTGTCGGCGGAAGTACTCTTCTGGCTGACGGAATTATTACTCCTTCTATCACTGTTGTATCATCGGTTGAGGGGCTCAAACTGATCAACCCGACCATACAGGTCATTCCCATAGTTATTATCATTTTGACCCTCCTGTTCACTGTACAACAGTTCGGAACGGAGTTCATCGGAAAATTCTTTGGCCCCATTATGCTCATATGGTTCCTTATGCTGGGCACATTGGGCATCCTTGAAGTTCATGAGCAACTTGCTGTATTTAAAGCCTTTAATCCCTGGTACGCCATTCACCTGCTGGTTAAATACCCCGGAAGCATTATTTTGCTTGGTGCGGTTTTCCTTTGCACAACAGGTGCTGAAGCACTTTACACCGATCTTGGACACTGCGGAATTAAAAATATCCGGATTTCATGGGTGTTTGTTAAAGCCATGCTGATACTGAACTACCTGGGCCAGGGGGCCTGGGTTCTTACTCATGGAAGAGATACAAGTGTTTTGGCAAATCCTTTTTATTCCATTATGCCCCGGCAGTTTCTGCCCTTCGGAATAGTCATTGCCACTGCAGCAGCCATTATTGCCAGCCAGGCCTTGATCAGCGGATCATTCACACTTATAAGCGAAGCCATTTCGCTCAATTTCTGGCCAAGAATTAAGATTAAGTACCCTACTCTACAGAAGGGCCAGATGTACATTTCAAGTATTAACTGGATATTATGGGCCTGTTGCCTGGGTGTTGTTTTGATTTTCAGGGAATCGGATAATATGGAAGCAGCTTATGGTCTTTCTATTACAATCACCATGCTGATCACTACCATCCTGATGACTTCTTACCTTTCAATGAAAAGAGTTCCCTTGCCGGTAATAGCCGTCTTTTTCAGTATATACGCGGTAATTGAAGGATCTTTCCTTTATGCGAACCTTTTTAAATTTATGCACGGAGGTTGGTTTACCATTCTTTTTGCCGGCATTCTTGTTTTTATCATGCTTGCATGGTATGACGGACGAAGGATCACAAACCGGTATCTCAGGTTTTTACCCATTGACCAATACATCAGTTCAATTAAAGATCTGCGGAATGACACAAGTGTTCCAAAAACTTCGTCAAACCTTGTATACCTTACAAAAGCCAACAGGGCATCCGATATTGAATCCAAAATTCTGCTTTCGATTTTATATAAGCAACCGAAACGGGCAGATCATTACTGGTTCATCCATGTGGATATTGTTGACGAACCACGAACCATGGAATATAAGATCCAGCATATCATACCCGGCATACTGACGCGAATTGATTTTTACCTTGGTTTCAGAGTGGAACGCAGAATCTATTCCATGTTCCGGCACATTACAAATGAAATGGGAAAAAGGGGTGAAATAGACCTGTTCAGCGGCTACCCGTCCCTAAGGAAACATAATGTTCTCACCGATTTCAGGTTTATGTTTATCGACAGGCTTAACCTGTCGGATGTTCAATTCAAATTTTACGAGCGGTTAATTATGACTGTGTATTTATTCCTTATCAGGCACAGCCAGACTGATGTAAAGGCACTTGGTTTTGATGCCAGCACGGCGGTTGTTGAACAAATGTCGCTTGGTTTCGAGGGGCTTCAAAACTTCAGGTTAGTAGAAAGATAACTTATAACTTTTCGATTTAGGTCTTGTTATCCTAAACAGATAATCTAATTTTAGATCAGTATTTAACCTGATATGAAGCATCTGAAGACTATTCTTATTTATGTTTTATTCATTGGTTTTTTTACTTTATTAATTTTTATTTTCTTAAAAGGCGGGAAAAAACTCGAATCTCAGGATGCAGTAAAGTCGGTTCAAACCGGCTGGAATTTCTTCGATTCGTTCCTGTCTAACCTGGCTCATCCGCTTTCTGTTCTGTTGCTTCAGATAGCTTCTATTATATTGGTTGCCCGGTTGCTGAGCTGGATTTGTAAAAAACTTGATCAACCTGCGGTAATAGGTGAAATTGCTGCCGGCATAGTACTTGGCCCTTCTTTATTGGGTTTATATTTCCCCGGAATTTTTAATACACTTTTTCCTGAATCATCGTTTAGTAACCTTCAATTTCTTAGTCAGATAGGACTTATTCTTTTCATGTTCGTAATTGGAATGGAGCTGGACTTGAAAGTCCTTAAGAACCAGGCCAATGAGGCCGTAGTAGTGAGTCATGTAAGCATAATTTTTCCTTTTACTCTGGGCATCGGCCTTGCGTATTTTCTCTACAACACTTTTGCGCCAATCGGAGTACCGTTTTTATCTTTCGGTTTATTCCTTGGTATTTCAATGAGTATTACTGCCTTTCCTGTATTAGCCCGAATTGTCCAGGAAAAGGGTATTCATAAAACTCCTGTGGGTACAATTGCCATCACTTGCGCTGCTGTTGATGATATTACGGCATGGTCTTTACTGGCCATGGTTATTGCCATTGTAAAGGCCGGTTCATTTCTGAGTTCTCTCACTACAATTGCAATGGCCATAGTGTATGTGGTTTTCATACTCAAACTTGTAAAACCTTTTCTTAAACGAATCGGTGATCTGCATGCATCAAGGGATAACCTGAGCAAACCTATAGTAGCCATCTTTTTCCTTGTTCTCATCGGATCGGCATACCTGACTGAAATTATCGGGATTCACGCCTTGTTTGGTGCCTTTATGGCCGGTGTAATTATGCCTGACAATCAGAAGTTCAAGCAGATATTGATTGATAAAATTGAGGATGTCGCACTTGTGCTGCTGTTGCCCCTGTTTTTTGTGTACACGGGTCTCCGCACTCAAATAGGGCTACTCAACGACTTCCGGTTATGGATAATGTGCGGTCTCATTGTTTCTGTCGCTGTGATTGGAAAATTTGGCGGAAGTACAATTGCTGCCCGGATTATGGGACAACGATGGAAAGAAAGCCTTACTATCGGTGCACTTATGAATACACGCGGTCTGGTTGAACTGGTGGCACTCAATATCGGATATGACCTGGGTGTTTTGAATGCCGAAATGTTCACCATGCTGGTTATCATGGCTTTGATCACAACAGTAATGACAGCTCCTTCACTTGCTCTTATCGAAAAAATAGCCAGGAAGAAACCTACGGAAATATCTCAGGGTGGAGAGAAAAAAGAGGAAACATACCGCATCCTGATCTCATTTGGCAATCCTGAAATGGGCCGCGTACTTCTACAATTGATTTACAGGCTTTTCGGCAGTTACAAGAAACAGAATATTACTGCATTGCATCTTTTTACAGGCAGCCTTTTCACCCGATTTAAACTTGATGAATATGAAAAGGACAGTTTTGGTCCCATCATAAATGAATCCAAAAAACTGAACTTACCTGTTCAATCAATCTTTAAAGTATCTGAATCAATCAATGATGATATCGTTGAAGAAGCTGAAAAATCGTATGATATTCTCATGATCGGTATGGGCCAATCGATATACGAAGGTTCACTTCTCGGCAGATTCTTCGGATTTTTTCTGAGATTAAAAAGCTTAAGATGGAATGCCCGCGATCATTTTCTTCTGGATGAAAGAACTAATGATATTATAACCAGGCTCAAAATACCCGTCGGAATCCTTGTAAACAAAGGGCTAATCGATATTAAAACCGTTTTACTGATCAAAACAGGTTACCAGGATGACCCTGTTTCAGAATATTTCCAACGATTCGTTGACATCAACCTTATTATTAAAATTGTTGATTTCACTTTTGCAGAACAACGTAACCGTCTCCCGGCTTCTGACCTGAATGTTATCAGTCCGGAAGGATGGAAAGAATACGGAGACATCATTGGTCATTTATCGCCTGCATCAGTTCTGATATTACATGCCAGCCTGAAGAAATAAGGCACATTGTGTGTGTCTTAACCGGCCAGGTATTTTTTCATCTCTTCAAAAAGTATTCTTTTGTCCACCGGTTTTGAAATGATGCTGTCGCATCCTGCTTCATGCGCTTTAGTCTTATCTGATGATAATGCATAGGCAGTTAATGCAAGAACCGGTAAATCAGGCCTTGACAATTTAATTGCTTTTGTGGCCATATATCCATCCATCACAGGCATATTAAGATCCATGAGAATCAGGTTAACATGGTCATCCAGATTTTCAATTACTTCCTTGCCGTTTTTTGCTTCAATAATTGTCACAAAAGTACCGGAAAGATAATTTTTTACAAGTTCCATGCTCATAGGATCATCCTCAGCAAGGATGATTTTCATTCCGTGAAAACCAGGTGTATGGATGATATTATCATGATCCTGATCCGTTGAAAATCCTACAGCTGAGATCATTGCAGGAATCCTGAAATTAAACCGGCTTCCCTCACCCGGTATCGATTCAACACTGAGTGATCCATTCATAACTTCAGCTATTTTGAGTGAAATAGCCAAACCAATTCCGACACCTCCATATTCCCGTGTGTGGGTATCATCCGCCTGCCTGAAAAACTCAAAAATAATTTTATGTTTGTTTTCGGGTATGCCAATACCCGTATCTTCAACATAAAAAGTCAACCATCCTTCTTTTTCGGTCAGCAATCCGAATTCTATTTTACCGGAATGCGTAAACTTTACGGCATTTTTAAAAAGATTAACCAGTACCTGGTTTATCTTATTCGTATCAGTGGTTATGGTTTGAAGCAAAAGATCTTTGTCTGCATTAAAGATCAATTCTATCTGCTCTCTTTTTCCGGATATTTCAAGGATTTCATTCAGTATGGATTTGTTACTGATAAAGAGATCCAGGCATTTAATTGTTTGCAGCCTGAGTTTGATATCTGATTGTTCAGCTACGGCAAGCTCAAAAATACTTTCAATGATTTCAAGAAGGTTCAGGCTGCTTCTGTGGATTATTTCAGCGTAATCCGGAACATTTTCAACCATTGTTCCTGACCTGATGAGATCGCTGAAACCAATGATATGATTCAGCGGAGTGCGCAATTCATGGTTCATGGTAGCCAGGAAAGCAGATTTTAACCGGTTACTTTCCTCAGCCTTTTCCTTTGCAAGAAACAATTCGTCAGCCGATTTTTTCTGATCTGTAATATCCTGTTTTACGGCAATAAAATGACTTATATGATCTTTTTCATCCCTTACTGGTGTAATGGTAAGAAACTCATTATAAAGGGAGCCGTCCTTCCGACGGTTAATAATTTCTCCATACCACACCTGACCCTCTTGTATGGTTTTCCACATTTTCTGATAGTACTCCCTATTTTGCATACCTGAATAAACCAGTTCCCTTGGGCTTTTGCCTATGGCCTCATCAAGCGCATAACCCGTCAGGTAGGAAAAAGCCTGGTTAGCCCAGATTATCCTGGCTTCATTATCAGTAATTACAATGGAATTAGCCGCACTTTCAAGTGCTTTACTGAGCAATCGCAGGCTATCTTCGGCCAGCTTCTTTTTGGCCCTTGAGCGTGATGACGAAATACCAAAAGCAAGATCATCCGACAATTCAGCAAGAATTTTATACTCCTTATCATTAAAGGCATCCACATCAGCAGAATATATTACAAGTACGCCTAAAACCTCATCCAGGTTAATCAATGGCAGGCTAATCAATGACCTGTAACCATAGTCCTTTCCATGGGTGAAAAACGATCCGAATTCCTTGTCATTCAGAGTATCATTTATTATTACAGGAGTTTTAGTACGCATTGATCTTTGAAACGGGTTAACATCCGTTTCTTTTTCGATTTGTATTGATTCGGATTTGATCTGTTCCCCGATATGAATGACAGAATGAATTTTATTATTATTGCCGGGTTCAGTCAGGCCTACCCATGTATGGATATAACCACCGGTTTCAACTATATTCCTGCAAATCGAAGATAAAAGAATATTTTCGTCAGAAGTATGGATCAATACCTGGTTGGAGTTGCTCAGCATCCTTAATGACCGGTTCATTTGGGTCAGAAGCTCATTCGATTGCTGTAATTCATGTTCAACCCTTCTTTTCTCGGTAATATCTTCAAACGTTCCAAGTACACCGATGATTTCACCTTCAGGACTTTTTAAAGGTATTTTACTGGTTCTCACCCAGGTGTTACGTCCATCAGCAGTAAGCTGGGTTTCTTCATAATTAAGTTTAGGGACGCCGGTTTTCATTACAAACTGGTCATCCGAACGATAACTTTCTGCTTCTGTTAATTTCCAGGGCAGATCAAAATCCGTTTTGCCGCAGATTTCAGTGGAAGACAAACCGGCATTTTCGGCAAATAAATAATTGCATCCGAGGTACACACTGTTTCTGTCCTTCCAGAAAACAAAAGCAGGCATATTATTCAGCACAAGCTTCAGCATTTGCGAAGATTCCCATAAAGCCTGTTCAGTGCGTTTCAATTCGCTGATCCCGTCCTGAAGTTTTTCATTCATTGAGAACAATTCGGCAGTGCGCTGCGATACTTTTAATTCCAGTTCTTCACGGGCATGATTCAGTTCTTCAAACAGCCGGGCCTTCTCAATAGCAATTGCCGCCTGGCTGGCCAGCATTTTCATAAGATGTAGATGTTGGGGGCCAAACGCGTCCGGATTCGTTTTACTATGAATATCCAGTGTGCCGATAATTCTGCCGTCAATAATCAAGGGTACACTGGCGCATGCAAGAAGTCCCTCATCCCCTGCGGTCGGATTACTGAACCGTTCATCATGCATAAGATCATTTGCGATTATTGGTTCACCGGATTGAACTACGCGACCGGCAATGCTTTCACCGACCCTGTCCCTTGTTCCGTTAACCACGTTATCACTCAGTCCGTAAGCTCCTTTAATGGTGAGATATTCTCCCTTTTCATCCAGCAGAAGTATGACTCCAGTATCCGTACCAAGCAAACGTGCCGTATTGAAAGTGATGGAATCCAACACATCCTTCAAATGCAGAGGTGCCGTTATAACCTGGCCAATTTTATTGAGTGCGGCAAGCTGATGATTGGCCAGGCTTAGTTCGGCAGTCCGTTGTCCTACTTTTATCTCAAGTTCATCATGTGCCTGTTTAACGGCCTTTTCAGCTTCTTTTCTTGCAGAAATATCGATGAATGTGACGATAACCTGGATTATTTTATTCTGCCTGTTAAATACAGGATCGGCATTTACAAGGACCCATACCACATCGTTATTCTTTTGCCGATTGATACCTGCCACCGCATTTCTGAGAGCTTTTCCCGATGAAATTACCTGGCAAACCGGGTATTCAGCCGGAGGCATTACGGTTCCGTTTTCCCTGATGAAATCCCAGCTTAAGTCATGGATGGTTTTATCAAGCATCTGCTCGTGAGAGAGTCCAAGTAGTTCATCGGCCATTGAATTCGATATTTCAATCGATGTATCTCCCCTGTGGACTATAACGCCAGCTGTAATTTTCTCAACAAGTGTCCTGTATTTTATCTCGCTTTCTCTGAGTATTTCTTCCGCTCTGACCCTGCTTGAAATATCGCTGGCAATGGTTGATGCTCCCATAATGGTGCCGTTCAAATCATACATCGGTGAAATAGTGAGTGAAACGTCAATTCTTTGCCCGTCTTTCCTGGTTCTCACGGTTGTATAATGATCAATATGTTCGCCCTTTTTTATCCTGGATAACAGGTTAGGAATTTCCTCTTTTATCTCAGCCGGCATAAGGATTTCGATTGATTTGCCTATAATCTCGTCTTCCCTGTATCCATATATTTCCTCAGCACCTTTGTTCCAACTGGTTATAATACCGTCCAGGGTTTTACTGAATATGGCATCATCTGATGATTCCACTATGGCAGCCAGTTGCCTTATCCTTTGTTCCGATTTCCTCCTGGCGGTTATATCTCTTGTAACAGTAAGTATACCCGTAGCTTTCAATGAAAGATCACGAATAAATGAAAAAACGATTTCGACCCAGATTGTTGATCCGTCTTTACAGTTCTCTTCAAGAATTAACTCAGATGTGCGTTTCGGATCAGCCCCTGGTTCCGCTTCAAGATCTATCTGTTCCTTATACAGCTTCCTGATCTGAACCAGTGAAGAAGGAGTAAAGATTTCATCAACAGTTTGTTTTAGCGCCTCTTCAACTGTATAACCACGGAGATTGAAAACAGACGGACTGATATAAATAAGATTCAGATTCAGATCAAGAACTGTGATTGTATCTACAGTGTTTTCTGTTATAATCCTGTAGCGTTCTTCGCTCTCTCGCAGGGCCGTTTCCGAATCATGTTGTTTTGTCAGATCCTGGGCAATGACAATAACACCAGATATTTCACCGGATTTTGATAAAACCGGACTGTGAGATATCCTGAAATACCGCCGATCAAGATTTTTTTCGCCTGAAAACGATTCAACTGAGAAACATTCACCGCTTAATGCCCTGTCGATGTTAGATTTTGCAGTAAACCAATCAGCAGGCGACATGATTTGTGAAAGGAGATAACCAATCTGTGGCTCTTTCGCGTATAACTTTTGCATTATAGCGACATGTTTCTTATTGAAACCGGTATACCTGTAATCCCTGTCAATTGAAAAGAAAATGGAATCGGTGTTGGCAACCATATATGAAAGCGAAGTAAACAGATCAATTTCAGTATGAAATGAATTATTGTTCTTTTTCATTTTAGAATCTTTATAAATCAGTAGTTGAAAAAGGAATTACAATATTCGGAGACGGTATAACTATTTCGTTATTACCAGTTAGGATTGGTTGAATAAATGAATAACAAGTATTAATTTACAAAAAAAATCTGACTTAGACCCTAATTTTGTGATTATTGTACTTAAACTGTTAAATTTAATGTCCAAATTACTTAATATTTTGCAATAATATGGATTCTGTCCTATATATTGATGATGACCTTGTAAACCTGAAAGTGTTTTATGAATCGTTAAAAGAATACTTTGATATTATTGTTCTGTCATCCACGTCAGAAGCAGAAGAGGTACTTGAAAACACACCTGTAAAGGTCATTGTTTCCGATCAGTTCATGCCTGATGAAACCGGTATTGATTTTATTAAAAGAATTAACTCCTCATACCCTGATATCAAGAAAATCATTCTTACGGCTTATGCCAGCCAGGATAATGCGCTTGAAGCCATAAATGACGCCTGTGTTTATAAATACCTGACTAAACCATGGAAACGGGATGCTGTGAAAGAATGGCTGGATATGGCCATTAAGGAATACGATTATGAAACGGAAAAGAAACAGTTATTGTCTGAACTAAAAACGAAAAATGAACAGTTGCTTGATGCCTATAGAAATCTGGAAATAAGCGAAAAGAAGTTCAGGACAATTTTTGCTCAAAGCAGCGACAGTAGTTTTATACTGGATACAAATAAGAATATTATTGAAGTAAATAAAGCATTTCTCAAACTGATAAATTATGAAGGTAATGTATCAGACATCCGGAAAATAAATGAAATTGCCCGTCAGAATTATTCTGTTATTATCGAAAAAGCGGTTGAAGTTGTCCATGATAAAAACAGTAATCTATCCGATATTACAGTCACTTTGCATTCGGATCAGAGCAAAACGCTTGAAATTCGCAGTAATGAAATCAACTATAACAATGACATCTATATTCTTGCTGTAATCCATGATATCAGTGAAAGAAGGCAATTTGAAAAAAAAATTATCGAAACAATAATTACCACACAGGAAGAAGACCGCAGCCGGTATGCCCAGGAATTGCACGACGGATTGGGACCATTATTGTCGACTTTAAAAATGCACATACAATGGATTGCAAACCCGGATAACACAATTAATAAGGATAAAATCATACAGCATGCCATTCATTCCATCGACAGTGCAATAAATAGCACGAAGGAAATTGCTAATAATTTAAGTCCTCATGTTTTACAGCGATTCGGCCTCGTTAATGCGGTGAAAAGCCACACAGACCATCTGAAAGGAACATCATCTGTAGTTTACGAAATATCCTCTAACCTTCGGGAATGTCTTGACATCAACCTGGAACTGATCCTTTACCGGATAATCCTGGAGTGTATAAATAATTCACTCAAACATGCAATACCAAAAAAAATTGTTGTTAGATTTATAAAACAAATTCAGTTGTTAACCATTGAAATCATTGATGATGGAAAAGGTTTTGACGTAAATCGCATATTCCTGAAATCAAAAGGAATGGGTTTATTTAATATCAAAAACAGGATAAGACATATCGGTGGTGAACTAACCATAAATTCGGAAGAAAATAAAGGAACTCATATCTCAATCAACATCCCATTAACTTAAAAACGAACAACATGATAAAAGTATTCATTGTCGATGACCATGACATTTTTAGGGATGGAATAAAGCTTCTTCTCTCAAGCGACAAAACGGCAGAAATAGTTGGTGAAGCGCGTAATGGACAGGAGTTTCTTGATCAAATCAGTTCAGTAAGCACCGATGTTGTACTTATGGATATTTCAATGCCCATAATGGATGGCATCGAAGCCACAAGGAAAGTACGCCAGATATACCCGGATATGAAAATCCTTGCCCTTTCGATGTACGGGGAAGAAAAATACTATTACCAGATGATTCAGAGCGGTGTAAAAGGTTTTATACTCAAATCAGCCGGGATTAGTGAACTGCTCAAGGGCATTAATGAAGTTGCATCCGGTCACTGTTTCTTTTCCGCAGAACTTGTTGAAAAAGTCATTGCCAGTTTATCGGCTCCCGTCACACATACTTCTGAAAATTCAGACGGACTCACCAAAAGAGAAATCGAAGTCCTCGCACGAATCGCTTTAGGCGAAACAAATGAAAAAATTGCAGAAAAACTGCATGTCAGCACTACCACTGTAAGAACTCACAGGGCTAACCTTTTGAATAAAACAGGTTGTGGAAATACCGCCAGCCTGGTAATGTATGCCATAAAGCACAAGTATATCGAAATCTGAAGAAACGATCGCACGTTTCTTCAATTTCCTCATCCTTTTGTATGACCTGAAAAATCATACAAACTCACTATGTAAAATCATCACGGGGTTGATCTCCCGGAGAGCCGCCTGAACGTAAACTGTTCTGTAGTTTAATTATAAATCTATGGACGCAGATCTAAATAAATTCAGGGATGATTTTATTGATGAAGTAAACGGGTTACTGGATCAGCTTGAAAAAGATCTTCTGGACCTTGAAAATAGCCCTTCTGACAGGGAACTTATTGAGTCAGCCTTCAGGGTTATGCACACTATCAAGGGCGCAAGCAATATGTTCGGATTTCAGGTTATTGGTGATTTTTCCCATAAAATGGAAAGCCTTTATCAGAAGGTGAAAGAGGGAAAGCTGATTTTTAACAAAACCATTTTCGACATTACATTCGAATCGGTTGATCATCTCCGGAAACTGCTTAATAATAAGGAATATTATGACGGTTGGGATGATAAACATAAAAACCTGCTTTCGTCAATTAACAGTATGGCAAATGATGAAAGTCAACAACATGGTGAAATCCCAAATGCCGTACCTGAAAAGTCCTCAGAGGCATGCTGCAACTGGCATATTCTTTTATGCACATCTGAAGCCATCATGTTGCAGGGAGTTAAACTTGTCAATATTTTTCGTGAACTGAGTACACTGGGTAAGTGCGAAATCTCCAAGATCGATTGCATGAGCACCTCTGATTCAGATACCTGGAGCATATTTCTGCAGACAATGGCGACCGAAAAGGATATACGGGAAGTTTTTCTTTTTGTCGAGGAAGACTGTACCATTGTTAACCTGAATCAGAGCGGACCTCCAAGATTAAAAATTGCAGATGGCCATCCTGACGGAAGCGATTTGTCAATAGAAGAATTTATTGAGAGCAGCCTGAAAACTCAAAAGCAGGCAAGTACACCGGATCCGGAAATACAATCGGGAAAATCAGCCACAAGAACCAAGAAGCGTATTTCAGTGGATGCATCTAAACTTGACCAGCTCATGTTTCTTGTAAGTGAACTAATTACGGTTAATTCGCAGATTAATCTGACTGCAAAGGAGAATAAATTTAATATCCTGGGGCCTCACCTTGAAAAACTGGATAATCTGTCAAAACAGTTCAGAAACAATGCACTTGAAATAAGACTGGTGCCTCTGGGTGATACCGTTTTAAGATTTCAACGGCTCATACGGGATCTTTCAAAACAACTCAATAAGCAGATCAATTTTGTCACACACGGAACGAATACAGAACTTGATAAAAATACAATTGATCAGCTTACTGAACCGCTGATGCATCTGATCAGGAATTGTATCGATCATGGAATTGAATATCCTGATGTCAGACTGTCCAAAGGCAAATCAAGCCAGGGTACGATCACTTTGTCCGCCTATAATTCAGGAAATTATGTATATATCACCCTCTCCGATGACGGATGCGGCATTGATGTTGAAAAAGTCAGAAATAAAGCTGTTGACCTGGGCCATCTTAAACCAGGCGACAAACCGGGCAAAAAGGAACTGTTTGATTTCATTTTTATGCCTGGCTTTTCCACCGCACAGAATCTCACTGAAGTTTCGGGCCGGGGTGTAGGTATGGATGTGGTGAAAAATAAAATAGCGGATTTGCGGGGAGAAGTATTCATTGATTCTGAGGAAGGCAAAGGAACCACCTTTACACTGAAATTGCAGCAATCTATGTCAATTATCGATTCGCTGCTGTTTGAGGTTGGTGAAACGTATTTCACTGTTCCTATTTCTGAAATTGCAATTTGCACACAGACCGAGTCTTCTGAACTCAGCAGGCAAAAACACACCTCTACCCTAGCGCATAATGATCATTTGATTCCTTTTGTTGATCTGAGATACCTGTTCAACATTTCAGGAGACTATTGTAAAAATCTGAAAACAATAATCATTCAAAATACAGAAAGGGAGATCGCTCTAATCTGCGACCGAATCATCGGTGAACACCAGGCTGTTTTAAAACCGCTTGGCAGAACGCTCAGGAAGCAGGAATACATAACTGCTGCCAGCCAGATGGGCGACGGACAGATTGCCTTTATGATTGATACAAGCGCACTTTTCAAAACTCATAAAATTTAACACCTGCAATGGCTTTTACTTTCTTTTTCAGGGATGAACAAATCCTGACAACTACCGTGAAGCAACTGGTTCCCATGGTAATCGGGCGAAGAAATGTGCATATACTCAATGCCGGGTGTGCGATGGGTATGGAAACTTATACGCTTGCCATACTGCTGGCAGAAGCTATGGGAAAATTCGCCCTCCGGAATATTAAAATTCATGCCGTTGATATTGATGAGGAAAATGTGGATTTTGGAAAGACCGTCAGGGAAGGAATCTATCACCGGGATTTCTTACAACGCATTCCGGTAGAACTATTTATGAAGTACTTTCAGCCCACACGACAGGAGAATTATTATGCAGTACACCCGGATCTCAGGAGCCTGGTGACCTTTCAAAAGTATGATCTGCTCTCCTTAAAACCACTCCGGACGGATTACAGTCTTGTCATCTGCAAAAATGTTTTGCTCCACTTCAATTATAACCAACGCATTGAAGTTTTGAATATGTTCTGGGAACTTATGCTGAAAGATGGCTTGCTGGCTATGGAAAACACACAGCAAATACCGGATGAAATAAAACACAAATTCAGAAAACTGATTGATTACGGCCAGTTACATCAGAAGATTTCACAAAACTGATTCAATATCATTAAATCATAAACAAATGAAACGAACCTACCTGTCCTTTATTGTCGGCGATGAATTATACGCCGTAAATGTTTCAAAAGTACTTGAAGTGCTCGAAAAACAAAGTATTTACAGGGTTCCCAATGCCCCTGTATATATAAAAGGGATTATAAATTTCAGGGGTGATGTAGTACCTGTCTTTGAAACCCGCGATAAGTTCAATTTGCCCCTGAGGGATGAAAACACCTCTTATGTTATCATAGTGCTTGATTTATCAGGTGAAAATGAAAAGTTCAGAATAGGCGCTGTGGTCGACAAGGTAAAGGATGTTCTTGAAATAGATGATGACCAGATTAAGGCAGTGCCTGTCATGAGCAAGGAATATAAATCAGAATTTCTGCACGGCATCTGTAAACTTCAGGAAAAGTTTATCCTGCTCCTTGATGTAGAAAAGGTATTCACAGGTGAAGAACTGCAACAATTATCAGAAGTCAATTCATTTAAAGAATAATATTAAAAACGCCAATCATGCTTAACAAATTCAAAATCCGGACAAAACTTCTTCTAAGTTTTACCCTTGTAGCCCTGATAGCCGGCATTGTCGGTATAGTCGGTTACAGAGGAATGCAGAATGTAATGACTTCCGAAAAGGAGGTCGCAAACGTAAGATTACCGAGTGTTAAAGGGCTTTACGATATGTATGTCGGTCATAAAGCCATGCTTGAAGGCGAAGTTACCTTGCTTAACCGCAGGTTGCTCAACACTGAATTCAGGACAGCCACCTACGTTAGCCTGGACACCGCATGGAACCTGGCTGAAAGTGGTTATAATCTCTACGCTCCTCTGCCACAAACTGAGGAAGAAGCGAAACTATGGCAGAAATTCCTTCCTGTTTGGCAAACCTGGAAGGAAGATCATAAAAAGGTTCTCGATATTTCAAGAGAAAAGGATAAAATGTTAGCCAGGGGATTAGCTGTGGAAAGCAAAGAAGTAACAGCCATTGATGCTGATATGCTTTCCGCTGTACAGTCTTCTTTGAACTCTGGCAAACAAGCTGTTAATTACCTTGATGCAATCATCAACCTGAATATGAACGTAGGAAATGAGTTCAACGCCCTTGCAATTGAACACGCTTCCAACTCATCTATGCTTCTTGTGATTTTTCTTGTTTCCGCTGTTATAATAAGCCTTTTACTTGGTTTTTACATATCCGGAAATATACAGGGAATCATCAGAAAAGTGGTTTCACAGACGAAATCCCTTGTTAATTCAGCTCTTGAAGGAAAGCTGGCAGTAAGAGCCAATGCCGAGGATACAAACGAAGAGTTCAGGGAAATTGTTGTGGGAATAAACAATACACTTGATGCTATTATCGGCCCCCTGAATGTGGCAGCCGAATATGTTGACCGCATTTCAAAAGGCAATTTACCACCGAAAATCACTGATAGTTACCACGGTGATTTTAACGAGATAAAAAATAACCTGAATGCCTGTATCGACGCAATTAACCTTCTTATTACAGATGCAGTGATGCTTTCTGAAGCAGCAGTTGAGGGAAAATTATATTTCAGGGTAAATGCCGCAGAGCACCAGGGCGACTTTTCCAGGATTATCAATGGTGTAAACAATACAATCGATTCATTAGTGGGCCTGCTTGACAATATGCCCACGCCCTGTATGCTTATAAATAACGATTTTGAGGTATACTATATGAATAAAGCAGGGGCCGGCTTGAATAATACAACAGGGGAAAACCTGTTTAAACAAAAAACCAAATGCTGGGATCATTTCAAAACAAACGACTGTAAAACAAAGAATTGCGCATGCCATCAGTCTATGCTGACCGGCAGCAATGCAAACAGTGAAACACAGGCCATGCCTGGTGTTCATAAACTGGATATTGCCTATAGTTCTGTTCCGGTAAAAAACAAGGAAGGGAAGACTATCGGAGCTTTTGAAGTAGTCGTTGATCAAACTGCCATAAAAAACGCCGCAAGAATAGCAGAAAAAGTAGCGAACTATCAAAAAAGGGAAACGGAAAACGTGACTGAAAACCTTGTAAAGCTTTCCCAGGGCAATACGAATATCAGTACTCATACATCGGAGGCCGATTCCGATACAAATGAGGTAAAGGAAAAATTTGACACGATTAATACTGCATTGAATCAGTGTGTTTCAACCATCAATTCACTTGTGGAAGATGCCGGAATGCTTTCAAAGGCTGCCGTAGAAGGCAAACTGTCAACGAGAGCCGATAGTTCCAAACACATGGGTGATTTCAGGAAAATTGTTGAAGGGGTAAACGACACACTTGATGCAGTAATAGGTCCGTTAAATATTGCTGCCGAATATGTTGAAAGAATATCCAAAGGGGATATGCCTCCCCTGATCACCGATAATTACAATGGTGATTTCAATGAAATAAAGAATAACCTCAACACACTGATCGTTGCCCTGAACCAGGTTACTGAAAAAGCTCAGGCTGTTTCTACAGGTGATTTGACTGTAAGACTTGAAGCACGAAGTGATAAGGATGAGCTTATGAAAGCACTTGACACCATGGTGAAATCAAATGCTTCGGTTATTAATGATTTCATGACTGCCATTGAAAACATAGTCATGGCAAGCGATCAGATGCAGGCAGTAGCCGAGCAGATTTCACAGGGATCCAATGAGCAGGCATCCTCAACGGAGCAGATTTCGGCATCCATGGAGGAAATGGCAAGTAACATCAAGCAAAACTCTGAAAATGCAAAGCAAACTGAAATGATTTCCGTTCAGGCATCAAAGGATATTACTGAAGGTAATAAAGCAGTTTCAATAACTGTTAATGCAATGAAAGAAATTGCCGAAAAAATTTCTATTGTAGGACAGATAGCCGAAAAAACAGACCTGCTTGCCATAAATGCTGCAATAGAGGCTGCCAGGGCCGGAGAACAGGGAAAAGGATTTGCCGTCGTAGCATCGGAAGTAAGGAAACTTGCTGAAAACAGCCAGGCAGCAGCCAAGCAAATTGATGAGTTGTCCAAATCGAGTGTTAAAGTGGCAAATGAATCGGGCGCTCTCCTTGTACAAATAGTACCTAACATTCAGAAGACGGCCCAACTGGTTCAGGAAATTTCTGCTGCAAGTGCCGAACAGAATTCGGGTGCCAGCCAGGTCAACAATGCCATCATGCAATTAAACCAGGTAACACAGCAGAACGCTTCAGCCTCGGAAGAAATGTCAGCCAGTGCGGAACAACTCGCATCACAGGCAGAACACCTTAAGGAGCTTATCTCGTTCTATAAAACAGGCGCAGAAGTCAAATTACAGGGTAAGGTTTCCGCTTCAAAGCCCGTATTTACAAAACCAACAAAAGCGGGGTTTCAAAAAGGAAACAATAAAAAACCGGCAATAACCGCGGAACAAAAAGAAGATTCAAACTTCGAATCGTTCTGATGGGTTCGAAAGGCTGTCATAATTATGACAGCCTTTATCTTTTGATTCAAACGGAAAATTCCTTATATTTAGGTATCTAAAAGACAGACCATGCATTCACACCAGGAATTAACCAGTGATCTTTCCGAGCATTTTGCAGGAGATTTTTGCCATGTATGCCTTATTTTTGATAACGATGAACAACGTAAAAAAATCGTCTCCCAATACATGCAAAATGGATTCAAAAAAGGAGATCTGATTCGTTTTGCTTCCAACCATATTGATCAGGATGAGGTACTAAGCTGGTTATCGGAACTGAACATTGAATTGCCTGAAAATAAGGAAGCATTTATGGTAATGAGTGCAGATGATTTTTATTGCTCCGGAGGCGAATTCAATCCCCCGGCTTTAATTGACCGCATAGAAAAAAGGCTTTTATCATTAAAAAAAGATGGTTACCATGGTTCAAGGGTTTGCGGTGATATGTCATGGGCGCTGAAAAAAATTCCGGGTGCTGAACGGCTTTTGGAATATGAATTGCTTCTGAATACAGTTGAAACTGATATTCCACATACCGGAATGTGCCAATACGACGCGCGCCTGTTTGACGGAGCCACTTTGTTTAATATTCTGCAAGTACACCCGTATATAATAGCACAGGGGCAGATCGTACGTAATCCGTTTTATAAAAAATCCGGGGAACTCGATTGATCTCAGTCGTCATTAATGAACAGGATCGGAAGTACATCGGGAATGGTAGATGCTGAGATTTTGGGCCGCATAATGGTTGCACAGAATATTCTTTTCGTTCTGCCATCAAGTGAAACCATAATCGAATTTTTTAATAAATCACTGGCAGAAATACCGGGTACCGGTTCAGTCCATGTTTGCTTAAGCGGTGGAAAAAAGAACATTTACAGTAAGGAATGCAGTGAATGTCATCTTTTAGATTCAGGAACTAAAGGATTCATGGACAAGAATGGCGAATGCCGGTTTCATACCGATCAGAAGTTTTTTGTTTTTCTTATTGAAACGCTTGAATTCCGGTTCGGTTTTATCGTTTTTTCTCTTATTCACAAGGAACTGTTCAACCCTTATGTACCCTTTATCGGTAATCTCACCAATTTTATTGCTTTAACACTTGAAAACAGGTTACACAAAAGCAGTTTGGAGAAAACTCATGAAAATCTAGAACAACGTGTACTTGAGCGCACTATTGAATTAAGAAATGTAAACCGGCAATTGCAGGAAGAAAATAAGGCCAGGGCAATCACTGAAGGCAAATTGAGATTACTTAGCAATGCCCTTGAAGCTTCAGCAAATTCAATAGTTATAACAGATAAAGCCGGAAATATTAACTGGGCAAACAAGGCATTTTCAACCTTAACGGGGTATTCACCTGAAGAAGCCCTTGGAAGAAATCCCGGATCACTGGTTAAGTCGGGAGTTCAAAGCATTGAATTCTACAAACAAATGTGGAATACCATACTGGATGGTAATGTATGGCAAGGTGAAATTGTAAACAAAAAGAAGGACGGATCATTGTATGATGAGTACCTGACTATAACTCCTTTGTTTAGTGAAACCGGAAAGATTTCACATTTCATTGCGGTAAAACTGGATATTACAGAACAAAAGAAATCGGCTAATGAATTATTAAAAGCAAAGGAGAAGGCGGAAGAAAGCAACCGGTTAAAATCAGCCTTTCTGGCTACCATGAATCATGAACTCAGGACTCCGCTCAACCATATATTGGGTTTCAGTGATTTAATGAAATCAGGTATTAATGCGGCACAGGTAATTGATTATGCAACCTTAATTCATAAAAGTGGAAATAACCTGCTCGAGATCATAGAAGATATCTTTGAACTGGCACTTGCAGAGCAGTCAGTTATAAAACTCCGGTCTGAATCAATTAACTGCCTGGATCTGTTCATATCTAATAAATCAGTATTAACAGAAATTCTTAATGCATCGGGCAAAAAGGATCAGATTAAACTAAACTTCAATGCTGATAAAGAATTACTTGTGCAAAGCATTTACACCGACAGGAGCAAAATAAACCAGGTTCTGATCAACCTATTCAGAAATGCCGTGAAATTTACAGAGCAGGGTAAAATAGAATTCGGCATGACTCAGCAGGAACCGGGTTACATCACTTTCTATGTAAAAGATACAGGCATCGGAATTCCTGAGAACAAGAATGAAATCATATTTGAATTTTTCAGGCAGGTTGACGAAAGCCCAACACGGAAACACGGTGGCGTTGGAATCGGGTTGGCCATATCGAAAAAAATCGCCGCGATAATGGATGGTACCCTGACTTTGGAATCCGAGCCCGGAAAAGGAAGTATATTTAGTTTTAAAATCCCGGTTATTCTGAATAACGTTTCCATACTTGAGTTAAAAAATGCCGGCGCTGTTAAGGATTTTCCTGATTTTAAAAACAAGACGATCCTGATTGCAGAAGATGACAACGCAAGTTTGCTCCTGATAAGGAAATACCTGTCACCCACCGGGGCCAAGATTATTGATGTTCCCAATGGAGCCGCCGCAATTGATCGACTGTCCTGCCAACCCGATATTGTTCTTATGGACATGAATATGCCCGTTATAAACGGCTATGATGCAACACGGGCTATTAAAAAGGACCATACAATTCCGATCCTGGCCACTACTTCCTACTCACTGCCTGACGACAGGGAAAAAGCGATTGAAGCCGGATGTGACGGCTTCATAATGAAACCAATCAATCAGCAGAAGCTTTTGGATGAATTGTCCAGGTTCTTGTTAAAGTAAAATCTGATCAGCAATAACCAAGTGCCTGTTCAATATCCGCTTTAATATCATCAACATGCTCAAGGCCGACCGATAATCTCAATGAACCCGGAACTACCCCTGAATTCCGCTGTTCTTCTTCAGTAAGCTGTTCATGTGTGGTGGAAGCCGGATGAATGATTAACGAACGGGTATCACCTACATTGGCAAGGTGACTGATCAGTTTCACATGGTTAACTAAACTGTCGCCTGCTTTTTTACCGCCTTTCACAGTAAAGGCCAGCACGCCTCCGAATCCGCGCAGATACCTAAGAGCCATAGTATGATATGGATTTTCAGATAGACCCGGATAATCCACATGTTCTACCTTCGGATGCTTATTCAGCCAAACCGCCAGTTCCAGTGCATTGTCAAGGTGTCTCTGTACCCGTAATGAAAGCGTTTCAAGCCCCTGCAATAACATGAATGAATTAAAGGGACTTATCGTGCATCCGTAATCCCGCAATCCTTCAACACGTGCACGGGTAATGAATGCGGAATTACCGAAATTTTCAACAAACCGCAAACCATGATAACCCTCTGAAGGATCAGTAAACATAGGAAAGTTGCCATTTGCCCAGTTAAATTTACCTGAATCAATTATGACGCCCCCCATTGATGTACCATGCCCACCGACCCATTTGGTGGCAGATTCCACTACTATGCTTGCCCCGTGTTCAATGGGACGGCAAATGTATCCTCCTGCACCGAACGTGTTGTCAACAATAAGCGGAATACCATTTTCATTTGCAATGACTGCAAGGGCATCAAAATCAGGAATATTAAACCGCGGGTTTCCTATGGTTTCAACATAAATGGCTTTAGTCCTGCCGTCTACCTGCTTTCTGAAATTCTCAGGGTCATCACCCGAAACGAATTTTACATTAAAGCCGAGTCTTTTAAACTGCACTTTGAATTGGTTAAAAGTTCCTCCATATAAATAGGAAGTAGAAACGATATTATCTCCTGATTCAAGGATATTCGAAAGAGCTATGAATTGTGCAGCATGACCGGATGATGTTGCCAGCGCAGCAATGCCTCCTTCGAGTGCTGCCATTCGCTTTTCGAATACATCGGTAGTGGGATTCATGATCCGGGTATAGATGTTGCCTTCCTCTTTCAGGGCAAATAGCCTGGCAGCATGTTCAGCATCATTGAAAACATAGGATGTTGTCTGGTAGAGAGGAACAGCCCTTGAATGAGTTACCGGGTCAGGGGTTTGACCTGCATGTATCTGCAGGGTTTCAAAATGAAAAGGTTGTGACATAATATATTGTTAATGATAGATTATTTCTCGGTTTCCACGAAGTTTGACATTTTCCGGATAATCCCTTCCAGGTAAGTTTTAGATATGGGAACATTTACAGTGATGGGTGCTTCAAATCCAATTATAAGTCCTTCTTTTTCCTTGCGGATATACTTCACATTGTCAATATTTACCATGAAAGACCTGTGACAGCGGATCAGACCGGCATGGGGAAGTTCAGTCTCAATCCGCTTCAATGTTGTACGGATCATATATCTGGCCGGCTTATCCCGGTCAATATAATGAATGAATATATAGTTATCAGCGGCTTCAATATACAATACATCTTCTTTCTTTATTGAAAATTTGAGAATGCCCTTTTCATCATGAAAAGGTATCATTGAAAAGCCCGAAACACTTTTTGTCTCCTGAATGCGGGAGCCGGAGCCGGAAAGGCTGTTTTCCATTCTTTCAAGAATCGTATACTTATCCTTAAAGGATAAATACAACCAGGAAATTACATAAGGCAGCATAATGATGAAGCTCGTATTTCGGACTGAGTTCCTGTAAACCTGGGAAAAATCGTTTTTTACATGTAGAAAAAACCACTGGATCAATGTGTAAACAAGTGCAAGAATGAGAATTTCACCTATTATCCAAAGGCCATATGCACCATAGGTAATTGAATTTCTTTTTGTAAACACATACATCAGTATGCGGCTGATGACAATCACAAGCATCCCTATGAGAATCACTATACTTGAATACAGGAAAAATTCCGCTGCTCCGACATTCAGCCATTTGTCAGCCCCAAAAGGTGAGTAAATATTGATGAAGATCAGCGCAAACCCTGCCGTAAACAGAATAAAATTAACTGTGTTTCTGCGACTTGTTAGGTAATCGGGTATCCTTTTTTCCCAGGGTAGCATATCCACTTTATATAAGAATCAAAAGTAAACAATTTTAGTATGGGGTGAAAAATATTAGGCTTGTGATGGAGAATTTCACCCCTTATAAAAGAATTTCACCCCCTGATTTGACGTATTATCCCTGAACAGGTGCATGAGAACCATTTTATAATTAATCATTTGAGGATGGTCTTATTTTGCTGAAAAGACCTGAATGAATTTTATACAAGAATACGAAGAACTTAAGTCGTGCTTCAATCTGAAAGGGGATTCAATTCCCATAGGCAACAGCAAACTGGTTATCCGCAACTTTGATTTTACGTCAAAAAATTCATACCCTGAATGTCAATACAATGAGGAGGATACCAATATTCCGGAAAATTACAATTTCAGGTACCCGGTGATATTTCCTGAGCATAGATACAAAACAAGCCGGGCGATTATCTTACTGCATGGTTTAAATGAAAGGACCTGGCACAAGCATTTAACAGGTGCAAAATTCCTGGCCTCAAAAACAGGCAAAGCAGTCATTCTTTTCCCGTTGTCTTTTCATATCAACAGGGGATTGCCCGATTGGATGGATGTTAGAAAAATGTCGGTTCCGCTGGAACAGCGAAAAGCAAAGTATCCGGGCATTAAGGATGCAACCGTGGTTAACCTGGCTTTAAGTGAGCGACTGACAGATCATCCTGAACGTTTTTTGTTTTCCGGTTTTCAAAGTGCAATGGACCTGGTAAGCCTGATGAAACAAATTGATGCAGGAAATCATCCTCTTTTTGGCAAAGGCACTACAGTTGATTTGTTTGCTTATTCAATCAGTTGCATGCTGCTTCAAACTCTCATGATCAGCAATCCGGGCAATGTGCTTAAGAATTCGAGGATTGTGCTGTTCGCGGGCGGATCCCTGTTCAGTTATATCCGTGGAATTTCAAGATTCATAATGGATAGTGTGGCTTTTGAAACCCTAAGACAGTTTTATGTTGGCCATTCTGTAACTCTCGGTAGACCTTCAAAAGAGATTGATCCCTTATTGGATCATAATTTCGGTCGCAGTTTTAGTGCGCTTCTGACTTCTGATGGTTTAAAAAAGAAACGCGAAAAGGCATTAAACGAGTTTTCAGATAACCTGATGATCATTGGCCTGAAAGCGGATCGAATCATGCCGTCTGACGGAATAAAGGCCGCATTTGGTGAAAAACTGAGCAGGGAGAAATTTACATTACTTGATTTTCCTTATCCGTATTCTCATGAAAACCCGTTTCCTGTTATAAGTAATAAATTTGGAAAACAGGTAGAAGACGCCTTTTTATCGGTTTTCAGGCCAACTTTGAGCTTTCTCAGTTGAGTCACTGTAAGGCCGATGCAGGAAGGCTTACATAGAAAACACTTCCTTCGTTGAGAGCGCTTTCAATCCACACCGATCCGCCATTTAGTGCAACAAATTCTTTGCAAAGCTGGAACCCCAGCCCGGATCCCTTTTCATTATCCGTACCATATGTGGTGTAATGGATATTTTTATTGATCAGGTTATCCATTACTTCGGCTGTCATGCCGGTTCCTGTATCCGTTACACTTACAAGCAGCCGCTTTGTATTATTTACAATGGTCTGTTGGGCCCTTATAATTACAGAACCACCGTGCGGAGTGAATTTAAGAGAATTAGACACAAGGTTTCTTATGACAACTGAAATGAGCTCGGGATCATAGTATCCTTCAACAATATCTTCGCCTTCATATTTGAGGCTGATTTGCTTGTTATCAGCCTGAAGTGCGAATAAATTAAGAACATTTTTAACAAGAAAGGCTATATTCTCCTGTTGGGGCCGGCAAATTATTCCACCCGACTGAGTTTTCGCCCAGTTCAAAAGGTTTTCAAGCAGGTTGAAAGCATTATCCGACAGAAGGTATAAATCTTTTAAGAGGGTGAGGACACTTTCATCCAGGTTATTATTGATCTGAAGAAATGCGTCAATGTAAGTACGGATATTTCCCATCGGGCTTCTGAGATCATGGCCGATAATCGAAAATATCTTTTTCTCAAACGCTGTTGATTGCTCCAGTTGCTTTCGCTGCTGCTGAAGGGTAAGGTGCGTTTTTACCCTGATGAGCAGTTCTTTGCGGTTATATGGTTTGGTGATATAATCAACAGCACCGGATTCAAAACCCTGTATGATACTCTGGAAATCAGCTTTGGCAGTTAAAAAGATCACGGATACTTCACGAGTAAGAGGATTTTCCTTAATCCGGCGGCAAACCTCGAAACCATCCATTTCAGGCATCATGATATCGAGTAAAACAAGGTCAAACTGTTTTGAATCGAGCCATTCAAGAGCCTCTTTGCCGCTTGTTGCAAATTCAAGATCGTATGCCTCCTCCTTCAATATACTTCCGAGCAACTGGATGTTTTTAGGCACATCATCCACAATGAGGATACTCTGTTCATTTATTTTCATGGCCAATGTTTTTCAATTGTTTGATCAGATCCGGAAAGTAGTCTAATTTGAGCCGCATTTCCTCTATATCAAAATTCTCAATAGTCGATAATAACTGGTCGCCGTAAGATGCAATGAAATCAAGCTTTGAACTGCGGCCCAGATTGGAGATTTCCTGGGCAAAGGATTGAATATCCCTTAAAGGTTGCTTTTTCTCAAACATTTTCCACCTGTTGGTGAGTTCATTTTCAAAACGTTTAACGAGCAGATTGTAATCAATGTTCTTGATTGAAGTCAAATCCACATGTCCATCAAGTATATTCCCGGGTCTGTCAGTAAAACCTGTAGTTTTCACCAAATCAGATTTCTTTTCAGGGTGAAGCGGAGAATTAAGCGCATTTATTGAAGTCTCAGAATACTCAACGTCCCTGAAAACCACACGGAATGTACTACCCTGTCCTACCTGGCTTTTAACACTGATTGTTCCCTGCATGGCTTCAACAAGTCGCTTTGTTATAGCCAGGCCCAGTCCGGTTCCTTCATATTTTCTTGAATCCAGCTGTGAATGCTGTCTGAATGATTCAAAAATCAGCCTGAAAGAACTTTCGGGAATACCGATGCCGGTATCTGTGACACTGATATCAAGCTTCATTAAAGGTCGGACACCGCTTGTATTTTTAAGAGTGGCCTTAATAATAATTTTAATTTCTCCCTGGTGTGTAAATTTAACAGCATTACCAACCAGGTTAATCAGGATTTGCCGTAACCTGACCTCGTCAAATTTGATTTCGGCCGGAAAACGGTTTTCGATTTTTTCAATATATCGGATTCCCTTAATGGTTACCCGCAATGAAAACACATTCCTTATTTCATCGAGCAATCTGCGGATATCGAAGAAAGTAAAGTGTAGCGTCATCTTTCCTGCCTCGATTTTTGAAAGATCAAGCAGGTCATTGATCAGCATCATCAGGTTTTTTCCGCTTGCTTTGATGCTGTTGAGATATTTAATCTGTATATTATCGGATGTCAGACCTTCAAGAAGTTCCGTAAAACCAAGAACCGAGTTCAGAGGGGTACGAATTTCATGGCTGATATTGGCAAGGAATTCACTCTTGGCATTATTGGCTTCTTCGGCGGCTATTTTTGCTTTTCGGAGTTCCTCGAGTGCCTGGATCCTTTCCGTAATATCAAGAAGAAATCCGTCAACCCATTTTATATTATTCTGATCGTCCACTACAGCCCTACCGTTATTGGATATCCATTTAACGGTTTTGTACCGCGTGAGTATACGGTATTCAATATTGAACTGTCTGAAATCACGTAATCCTTCCGTTACAGCCTCCCTCACATGTGACAGATCATCCGGATGTATAATTCCTGCCATGGATTTGTTCTGGTTCTTTTCAAAATCGGCAGCTTTATAACCGGTTAAGTTCTCAATGGCATCGGTAATAAAAAGTACCGTCCAGTCATCGTCGGTGGCGCACCGGTATACAACACCCGGAATATTTGAAACCATTGACCTGAATTTCTCTTCGCTGTCTCTTAATGATTGCTCTGCCTTTTTCCTGAGAGTAATGTCTTCCTTAATGGCAATATAACGGATTATCTCACTTTGTTTATTGCGAATCGGGGTTATTGTAGCTTGTTCCCAGTATAATTCACCATTCTTTTTCCTGTTCAGGAATTCGCCCTCCCACTTTTGTCCCTTCACCAGTTTTGCCCACATTTCTTTATAGAACTGTTTTGTGTGCATGCCTGATTTCAATATCCTCGGGTTTTTACCGATAACTTCCGAAGGCAGATAACCGGTTACATTAGTAAAAGAACGGTTCACATATTCAATGGCCGCGTTTTTATGGGTAATGATAATTTCATTGGCGCTTTGATCGAGTGCAATGGAGAGTTTGATAATTTCTTCTTCAATCAGTTTGCGATTTGTGATGTCGAAGATACCGATTACATGAAGAAGCTGATTTTTGTAAGTGATTACCTGAGTTTCAACCTGAACATTGATGGCTTTACTGTCTTTGCGATATAATAGAATTTCAAGCGTACCCGGTGTTTCTTTCCATGTTTTGCTGAACAGGATTTTAGAGTCCTTCCGCTTAAAACAGGCAGAAAGTATCTGACCATCAACCATTTCAACATGGCTGTAACCGGTAAGTTTTTCCATTGCCTTGTTTACATCAATCACTTTGCCATTGTTAATAACGCCAATAGCCTGAAAAGATAGATGGGTCATTTTGCGCAGGCTTTCCTCGGTTTCGGCATGTGCACGGTATGCCAGTTTTCGTTGTGAAATATCCCGCTGTACAACAACTATTCCAATTGTATGATTTGCTTCATCCTTTACAAAGCGATAATTGGCTTCGACCCAGGTAACCTGTCCGTCGCCCCTGGGCATTGTAAATTCACCGAAATACTCGTGTTTGGAGATCAGAGACGCAAAAGCCTCCGTATTGGTGTCGAATTCGCTACCGAATAATTGCCTTACTGATATTTCTCTTACTGATTCATCATCGAACTGACATTGCTTAAGAAATGCATCATTTACCTGGGCAACAATAAATCCGTCGGCAAATACATTTATTTTTTCAGATGATGTAGCATAAAGATTCCAGTCAACCGGAACCTCTGCTTTAAAGAAAATGAAGGCATCAATCAGCTGATCGTATAGAAATTCGCTGATCTGACGATAATCGATATCGGGAATACCGTTCTTACCTATAGTCGAAGGGAAAGCAAAAAAGGAATTATCCCGGTGTTTCATAGGGAAGTAAAATTCATAATGCAAATCTAACGTAAACTAATTATCGAATGTAGCTTGCTTACGAATTTCAGCACAAAAAAACCCGCCTTATGGCGGGCCAGATTCAGGAAATTATTCGATTACTACGCTGTAGCCGTCGGTCCTGAGGTTTTCAGCAACACTCTGGGCATACTCGTAATCAAAATAAACTTTCGGTTTGTGTTTTGCAAATACCGGATACCTGCCAACCGCATCTTCTGAATTAAGGTAGTTATAACCTACGAGATACAGGTCGCTGCCATCAAGTTTTACCTTGAAAACAGGACGATGCTGACACAATTCGAGTACTTCAAGTAATTCAAATTTTGTAATTTCTGGTTCCTGCTTAAGCTTAACGGTTTTCAGGATTTCGTCACTAAAAGGTTCTTTGGTAAAATGAAGATCGAAATTTTTCACATAACATGACAGTACAATAGCTTCATCTTTGATTACAGCGGGTTTGTTATCATCTCCCACCAATCTGACATTAATTCCAAATCTTGAGAAAAGACCTTTTAACCTTTTATTCCGTCTGGTTACCATCTCTTCCAACGACTCGTTCTTTCTCATAGAAAATTCCGGCATAGCTACTTTTTGTTTATCAATAATAATGAGTTTTATTATCAGGCATCAATTCCCGGATTAGTCAATCAAATTTTAATCATTGAAAATCACCGGATATGATTCTTTTCAGTCATTGAATTTGTTCGGCAAACATATAAAAAAATTCAGCACAAACACAATACTCCACAGTTCAAAATTATCTGAATAATAATTGATGAAAACTGATTGTTGTCAGCTTTTTTTACAGGTAATTTGTTTTTGTCCAATAGTCATATATGTGTGACTAACATATCCTTTGCCATATCGGACAGTTAGGTAGCTCTAAGATATATTACGTGTTAATCAAAAACAAAATTTTGCAAGTATTTTTTCAACAATTCGTCAATGAATTTCATGTCATTATAACAATTATCCAACATTTACAGGGTGGCTCAAGTATGATCTGGTGTAAAACAAATAACGTGGAAACACTTAAAAACATAACCCGATCAATTGAACGAATGTATAACCAACCGGAGAAATTAATGGTGCTGGTTGACGAGTTCAATCTTGATATGCTTGAGTATATTATAAAATCAAAATCAGGCTTACAGATCACCTATATCCTTACCGATTCTCCTGTCGTAAGGATGCATTTCAAATACAGTTCAAGGATCTATCCTCTGAGGGCTAACATAAGAAGCCTTTTAAGGCATGATGTGGTCGACGAAATACTATGTTGTTTAACCTGCATGCCTAAGCCTGTTTCTGACGAGGTAGTGAATATCTGCCGGCAGTATGGTGTGTCGTTGCTGATTCCTGAATATGGAAATTTCCCGGGTCTTAAAGTTCAGAGGACGCAGTATATCGGAAAGCATAAGATGCTTGTTATGGAAACCAATCCCAGGAAGACATATGGCTATCTGTATAAAACTCTATGGGAAACCAGTTTTGCGGCACTCGCGTTGCTTCTGATGTCGCCCTTGTTTATTGCGATTGCCGTGGCCATTAAACTTACAGGCCGGGGACCGGTATTTTTCAAACAATTACGAGTAGGATTGAGAGGAAGGAAATTTTACATCTATAAATTCCGCACAATGGTAGCTAATGCAGAACAACTCAAGGCCAGTTTAAAAGACATGAATGAGGCCGACGGCCCTGCATTTAAAATGAAAAACGACCCGAGGATAACACCCATTGGCAGGTTGTTGCGGAAAACAGCTATGGACGAATTACCCCAGTTGCTCAACGTGGTTAAAGGTGAAATGTCGTTAATAGGGCCACGACCACTTGTTCCCAACGAGGCATCAGCCCATGAAGAATGGCATCTGAAGCGGTTAAGCATAAAACCAGGGATCACCTGCACCTGGCAGATGATACCTGAGCGAAACAGTGTTACTTTTGATCAATGGATGGAACTTGACAAGCACTATGTAGAGAACTGGTCAATTTTTTATGATGTACGGATATTTTTAGGAACCATCCGTTCATTCTTCCTTGCAAAAGGCATTTAAACCATTTCATAAATTGTTAATAAACCGGCAGGCCTCCGCCGGTTTTTTTTTGTCCGAACCCTATAAATTTGTGGCATCCATGTATGCCATAATTGATATCGAAACCACAGGTGGTAACCCCAAAAGGGATAAAATCACCGAAATAGCGGTATTATTACATAACGGTTCAGATATAATAAGTGAGTATAGTACGCTTGTAAATCCTGAGTGCCGGATCCCGCAACATATCAGTTCACTTACAGGCATTACAAATGAGATGGTTGCCGATGCCCCGAAGTTTTATGAAATTGCCAGGAAGTTGGTAGAAATAACCCAGGATGCTGTTTTTGTGGCTCATAATGTGTCATTCGACTATGGATTTGTCCGTAGTGAGTTTCAGCGCCTGGGATATGATTATAAACGCGAACAGCTTTGCACGGTTCGCCTTAGCCGGAAGATCATTCCGGGGCATGCATCATACAGCCTTGGCAGGCTATGCGACGATCTGCATATTTCTATTAACGGTAGACACAGGGCACTTGGCGATGCAAGTGCTACAGCAATTCTTTTCGACATACTCCTGGATACTGAGCGGAACATCGGCACCAATTATATTTGCGGATTAACCACAATGGGTTCTTTCAGGCATCCTTCTCTTAACCCGGATAAAATCAGGAACCTGCCTGAAGAACCTGGCGTTTATTATATGTATAACCAGGAGGCCGAACTTATTTACATCGGGAAGAGCCGGAATATCAAGAGTCGGGTAATGTCGCACTTTTCAAATAAGACCACATCAAAGGCAATGAAAATGCAGACGCAGGTTGCAGATATTGATTGTGAATGCACAGGAAGCGAACTGATTGCGTTGTTGAAAGAATCCTATGAGATTAAAAAACATAAGCCCCTGTTTAACCGGAGGCAAAGAAGATCGCTGTTCCGTTATGAGCTTGTCAATTATACGGATGAAAACGGGTATATCCGTTTTTCAATAGCTAAAACAACCGAGAATGAACAGTCGCCCCTTGTTTGCTTTACTACAAAAGCCGAAGCCAATAATTTTCTTTGCCATATGATCGAGAAGTATTCATTATGTCAGAAATTATGTGGTGTCTACCCTACCGAGGGCAATTGTTTTCACTTTGAAATAGGCGCATGCAGGGGTGCCTGCATAGGAAAGGAACCTGCCCTGATTTACAACCAACGGGCGATGAAAGTAATCAATGAATATAATTTCGGAATCCGGAATATGCTTATTATAGATGGAGGAAGAAATGCTTTTGAAAAATCGGTAATTAAAATTGAAAACGGGAAATACATCGGATTTGGTTATTTTGCCCCCTCATTTATTGAGGACAACCCCGGAATTTTTCATGAATGTATTAAACAATACCCCGATAACAGGGAGGTTCAGCAAATCATCAGGCAATACCTGAGAAACAATAAAGTAGAAAAGATAATGGTGTACTGACTCGTTTTACTAACTTTACAAAATCTATTAAAACCAGATAATGATAGTCTTCTTCAAATCAGGAAAACTTACATATGCCGTAAAATCCAACCGGGAATTTACGGATCCGGAAATCAAAAAACTAAAGTGGTTATTTGACAACGCCAGGGTTGCAGGTGAAAAGAGTCTGACCGGAGGTTACATAGGTCCCCGGAAGGAAATGATAACACCCTGGAGCACCAATGCTGTGGAGATTACACAGAATATGGGACTTAAAAACATCGAGAGAATTGAAATATTTGTAAAGGCTTCAAAAGAGGACTATTACGACAGTATGCTCCAGGCATGGTACGAAAACCTCGACCAGGATATTTTCACAATCCGGCATACTCCTGATCCCATCCGGTATATCGAAGATATTGCCGCATATAATAATGAAGAAGGCCTGGCTCTGAGCAGTGAAGAAATCGATTACCTTAAATCGCTTTCTGAAAAAATCGGCCGTAAACTCACCGACAGTGAGATTTTTGGTTTTTCACAGGTAAATTCGGAACACTGCCGTCACAAAATTTTCAACGGAACTTTTGTCATCGATGGCAATGCTAAAGGTTCTTCCCTTTTCCAGTTAATTAAAAGGACTACGGCAGTGCATCCAAACCGTATTATTTCGGCCTATAAAGATAACTGCGCCTTCATGCAGGGGCCGGATGTATTGCAGTTCGCTCCTTATACTCAGGATAAACCCGACTACTTCAGATTAAAGCCTATTGAAACCGTTATTTCAATTAAGGCTGAAACTCATAATTTTCCTACAACTGTAGAACCTTTTAACGGAGCTGCAACAGGAACCGGAGGAGAGATAAGAGACCGGATGGCAGGCGGAAAAGGCGCTATGCCTCTTTCAGGAACTGCCATTTATATGACCTCTTACCCGAGGCTGAACGGCGGAAGGAAATGGGAAAAATCGCTTCCTGCAAGAAAATGGTTATACCAGACTCCTCAGCAGATACTGATCAAAGCTTCAAACGGCGCCAGCGACTTTGGAAATAAATTCGGACAACCGTTGATTTGCGGAAGCGTTCTGACTTTTGAACATTCTGAAAACGGAAAATTCTGGGCGTTTGACAAAGTCATTATGCTTGCCGGCGGTGTCGGTTATGGCAATAAACTGCACAGTCTGAAAGAAGCCCCTAATGCCGGCGACAAAATTGTATTGCTTGGAGGTGACAATTACAGGATCGGCATGGGAGGCGGAGCTGTTTCTTCAGTAGCAACGGGTGAATATGGGCATACAATTGAACTGAATGCGGTTCAGCGGTCGAATCCCGAGATGCAGAAGCGGGTATATAATGCGATCAGAGCCATGGCAGAGTCAGAGAATAATCCTGTCATATCAATACACGATCATGGCGCAGGAGGCCACCTGAATTGTTTTTCGGAGCTGGTGGAAGCAACCGGCGGCCGGATTGAAATCGGTAAACTTCCGATCGGAGATCCCACGCTTTCCGACAAGGAGATTGTCGGTAATGAATCTCAGGAAAGGATCGGAATTGTAATGAAGGATAAAGATGTCGATTTATTGAACAGGATAGCTGATCGTGAACGGTCGCCTCATTATCTCGTTGGAGAAGTAACCGGTGATAACCAGTTCACATTCATCAACCGCGATGGGGTAAATCCGATTGACCTGCAGGTTGAGGATTTCTTTGGCAATCCCCCGAAAACTGTGATGCAGGATGCCCATGTGACAGAGAAATTCAGGGAAAGTGAATACGAAGTATCCCGGATTAAGGAGTATGTTTCAGACCTGTTGCAGATGGAAGCCGTTGCCTGCAAAGACTGGCTGACCAATAAAGTTGACCGCTCCGTGACAGGTTTGATAGCGAAACAACAAACCTGCGGTGAAATCCAGCTTCCTTTAAATAACGTGGCTGTTACTGCCCTTGATTATGCGGGCTTCAGAGGAATTGCAACCGCACTAGGACATGCACCTGCAGCTGGCATTATAAGCCCTGCGAACGGATCAGTGCTTTCTATTGCCGAAGCCATAACCAATATCATGTGGGCACAGATTGAAGGCGGAATGAGAGGAATTTCACTCAGCGCAAACTGGATGTGGCCCTGCCGTCAACCCGGTGAAGATGCCCGGTTATATGAAGCGGTAAGCGCAGCCAGCGATTTTGCTGTGGCTCTTGGAATCAACATACCAACAGGTAAGGATTCCCTATCCATGACTCAGAAATACAAAGACGGTTCTGTTGTATACAGTCCCGGTACAGTCATAATTTCTGCTGCCGGTGAAGTGGTTGATTTCAGAAAAACAGTGGAGCCTGTGATCAGGAAAAGGCCCCGCGCTTCCCTTCTTTATATTGATTTATCAGGCGATTCTTTTAAACTTGGTGGCAGTAGCTTTGCACAGTCACTCAATACTCTCGGCAATGAAACTCCGACTGTCAGGGAACCGTCACTACTTGTTAAAGTTTTTGAAACGGTACAACAGTTGATCAGTCAGAATCTCATTCTTGCCGGACATGATATTTCAGCCGGCGGTATGATTGTGACCCTGCTTGAAATGTGTTTCCCTTCGCAAACGGCAGGAATGGATATCAACCTGGATGCGATTAAAGAAGAAGACGTTATCCGTATACTTTTCAGCGAAAACCCGGGAATAATTATCCAGGTGGAAGATCCGACAGCTGAAAAGTTGCTGAAAGACAAGAACATTACTTATTTCAATATTGGGCATTCATCTGAAAACGGCCATCTGAATATCACCAAAAAGGGAAAGAACTTCTCATTTGAAATTTCAGAAATGCGAGATACATGGTTTAAAACTTCTTCGCTGCTGGACAGGGATCAGTGCGGTGAGATTTTAGCCAAAATGAGGTATGTTAATTACAAAAAACAACCTCTTAAATTTACATTCAACAGGAGTTTTACAGGTAATCTGGCTGATTATGGCCTCGACAGAAAGCGAATGGCCCCTTCAGGAATTAGAGCAGCTATTATTCGCGAAAAAGGCGTCAACGGTGACAGAGAAATGGCTTATATGATGTACCTCGCCGGCTTCGACGTGAAGGATGTGCATATGACCGACTTAATATCCGGCAGGGAAAAACTGGACGACATAAATCTTATCGTTTTCGTCGGCGGCTTTTCCAACTCGGACGTACTTGGCAGTGCAAAAGGCTGGGCAGGTGCATTCCTCTTCAATGATGAAGCCCGTAAAACGCTGAAGCGCTTTTATGAGAGAAAGGATACACTGAGCCTTGGTGTATGCAATGGCTGTCAACTCATGGCAGAGCTTGATCTTATCAATCCTGAACATGATCAGAAACCCAGGTTGCTGCATAATGCTTCACATAAATTTGAATCGGCTTTTCTCACTGTGGATATTTTAGAAAATCATTCGGTGATGCTTGGCTCCCTGGCCGGAACACGTCTTGGCATTTGGGTGGCTCACGGAGAAGGCCGTTTTGTGTTGCCGAAGGATGAAAAGGAATACCACATACCAATGAAATATGGCTATGACGAATATCCGGGCAATCCGAACGGATGTGACTATAATGTAGCCGGAATCTGTTCACAGGACGGACGTCACCTGGCCATAATGCCTCACCTCGAAAGAGCCATATTCCCATGGAACTGGGCGCACTACCCTGAAGAAAGGAAAAATGACGAAGTCTCCCCATGGATACAGGCATTTGTGAATGCGAGGGAGTGGATTAAAATGTGCTAATGAGTTAATGTGCTAATGTGCTAATGTGCTAATGAAAACGGTCTCTAATTAGCATATTAGCACATTGGCACATTGGTACATTGGCACATTATTGGATTTCGTTGATATTAAACGGTGTAGCCTGGTAAACGTAATAATTAAGCCAGTTATAATAGAGCAGGTTGGCGTGACTTTTCCATCTCACCCTGGGAGGTTTTGAAGGATCGTCATCAGTAAAATAGTTGACAGGGATATCAATTTTAAGACCCTTGTTTACATCCCTTTCATATTCATCCTTAAGTGTTTCAGGATCATACTCGGAATGACCTGTAATGAAAATCATCCGGCCGCCCCTGTTCTTCACCATATAAACACCGGCCTCAGGAGATTCAGATATTATTTCAAGATCGGGTATTTTTTCTATGTCTTCTCTCCTGACTTCAGTATGCCTTGAATGGGGAGCCAGATACTCCTCATCAAAGCCCCTCACAAGCGGAACCTTCGGATTATTGACAGTGTGCGTGAAAACGCCAAACATTTTCCTTGGCAGAGGATATTTAGGCACTTTATAATAATGATAAAGTCCGGCTTGTGCACCCCAGCATATGAACATGGTGGAAGTTACATGATGCAGCACCCAGTCCATGATCTCTTTAAGTTCTTCCCAGTAATCCACCTCTTCAAAATCAAGATGTTCGATCGGAGCACCCGTAATGATCATTCCGTCAAATTTCTTATCCCTGATCTGGTCAAAGGTTTTATAGAACGTTTTCAAATGCTCGATCGATGTGTGTTTGGAGATATGTTCCGTTGTATGCAACAGGGTCACTTCAACCTGCAGCGGCGAATTGGAAAGCAACCTCAGAATATGGGTCTCAGTAGTTGTCTTTACTGGCATCAGGTTAAGAATTACAATCCGGAGGGGCCGTATATCCTGGTGACGGGCAGTTGTCTCCCTCATTACAAAAATATTCTCGTCCTGTAATATCTCAACAGCCGGCAACTGATCGGGAATGTTCAATGGCATAATCCTGTAAATTAAATTCCCGCAAAATTACAAAATAGTGATCACAAACTTTCACATGATTTTTCAATACTCTTCCATAACCTATCAGCCGTACGCTGCCAGGTGAATAGTTCGCGCCTGATTATTGATTTCTTAATCAGATTGTCTCTCAGATCTTTATCTTTATATAACGAATTCATTGCATTGGCAATCGATGCAGGACTTGCAGGATCCGCGTAAAGCACTGCATCTCCGCCCACTTCAGGAAGTGAAGTGGTGGATGAGCATATGACAGGCGTTTCAGAATACATCGCTTCAAGCACCGGGATTCCGAATCCCTCAAACCATGAAACATAGATAAGCCCCAGAGCTGCCGGAATCAGCTTAATTAATTCTTCATCCTTCAGCCTTCCCGTGAATATAATATCGTCACGGAATCCACATGAATCATAAGCTTCCTGCATATCTGCCGTCCACCATTTGCGTGCACCGGCTATGACAAGTTTTACCTCCCCCGGGTTTGACTGCCGGAATAACCCGTACGCCCGGATCAGCCCGGAAATATTTTTGCGCGGATGAATAAGCCCGACAGATAAAAAAAACGGACACCCGGCTGCATAACATAGCCCTGTTTGCTTCCTTTCATCGGAATCAACCGGTTTGAAGCCCGAAGCGCCATTGTATACAACATCTATACGAGCCGGATCATAATTGAATTTACTTATGATATCCGCTTTTGTATACTCAGAAACCGTGACAATACGATCGGCCTTCCTGATGAAACGCGGAAAAAAATAATTATAATATTGCCTTACCGTATAGGGAATAAAATCAGGATAATGGAAAAAGTTCAGATCGTGAATTACAGGCAATGACCTGGTTTTGGTATGCAGTGTCAGCCATCCGTCAGGTGACAGAAACAAAGCCGGCTTGTATTTTTTCAGAATACGGGGGACGCCGGATTCAAAAAAGGCATACCATAAGAAAGGGTGTCGCGCAGGAGGGAAAGCCACTTCCGGTACAATGTTGGATGAAAAAATGAACTCATCCGAATAAGGCCTGTCAAAAATAAAAACAAACCGGTGTTCCGGATGATTTTGTGTAATTATCCTTAACGTTTCAAGTGCAAACCTGCCTATACCTTCGATTTTACCAGGTATAAGCAGGCGTGTATTAACGGCAATGATCATACGGTCTCCTGGTGTTCGGGCCGTAACAGGTCATATACGGTTTTTACCGGTGTAAAGGTACTGCCGGGCACTTCAACGAGCACAGTATTCCAGTGCGCCATCGATCCGTTCCACAGGCCGGGAAGTTCGAGGGCTTTCAACGGTTTGCCATTTTTAAATTTTTTACTGATGAAACCCGTATTTGCATCCCGGTAGTTCATCAGGTTAAACTTCCTTCCCTTATAATCTTTTAATGCGCACACCAGGTCCACCGGGTTAAAATGTGTTGAACTGTTAAGTATGGCAGCCTGTTCGGGGTCATGCATATCAACCTGTGAAGATTCTACAATCTGAAGCGATTTACTTCCGTCTGAATCAATCGTCCAGAAGGGACCGCCACCGGGTTCGCCTGAATTTTTCACCATTCCGCATATCCTGAGAGGTCTGTTCAGCTTATTAAACAGGTACTCAGCCGGATTCTGCTGTTGCAAGAACTTGTTGGTGACCGTAGTTCCAAGTTCCTGGCTTAGAAATGCCGTAACTTCTTTTAAAAATTCAGGATTTGTATTCTTTTTTTCAAGCTCTTTCATGTACCCGAAAATCTTTTCCTGGTATCGGATCAGCATTCCTGCCAGCGCTTTCTTATAAAGAATGGTATCCGCCTTATTTCTGTCGTGACTTACGTTGTCGATATTTTTAATAAATACAATATCCGCATTGATATCATTCAGGTTTTCGAGTAATGCACCATGTCCGCCCGGTCTGAAATGAAGACTGCCATCCGATTCGCGGAAGGGTTCGTTCTTATCATCAACAGCCAGGGTATCGGTAGAAGGTTTTTGAACCGAATAAGTGATTCTGTATTTAACGTGGTAGGCCTCCTCGTATTTCTTCTGTTCTTTTTTCAATAGTTTTTCAAAAGATTCAAGATGTTCGGGAGATACTGTCAGATGAATATCTACCATAGCCCCCTGATTGGCTGCATATCCTGAACCTTCAACAAGGTGTTCTTCAACGGCAGTGCGTGTGTGTTTTCCATACCGGTGAAAAGTCAGAAGGCCCTTCGGAAGATTGCCGTAATTCATTCCCTGGGGTGTAAGCAAGGCCGACAATACAATGTGATAATCCTTATTTTTCAATGCATTTGGTACGGTGGTCGACTGTTTTTCCACTGCTTTTTCAAGCTCAGGATAGAAAGCAAAATCTTTTATCCTGTCAAAGCATTCTTTAACATGCTTATAGGCTTCCCTGGATAGGATTTTAGCATCAAAATCAGACTGCCTGAAAAGTTCATCAAATTCAAACAAGGCCTTAAACATACGGGTGGCAGCACCTGATGCAGGAACAAACTTCATTTTTGTGAAGTCAGACGAATTTTCATAAAATAAAACGAATTCCTTCAGCTGCTTGTCGTTAAGCTGCTTAATACCCTGGTTAATGCTTGCTGCTTTTGCAAGTTTCATGAAAGGAAAACCTTTTCTGAGGTAACCAACCTGGTTTTCAGCTTCCTTAGCTGAAATTCCCTTTTCTTTCAGAATCTTTATATCTTTCTCCTTGAACATAGTGCAGGGGATTTGATTATTCAACCTTTATATAAAATTAGCTAATTTTTTTTATTTTACTTAATTTTGGGCCCTTGTATGTGAGACGCAGCCCCTGTTTTTCAATTAATAATAAGTATGAATAAGCGGCCTTTGTTGACCATTGTGATTCTTGTTTTTTTAGTGAGTGCAACAAAGGCTCAGGAAAAAAAACTTGTGCAGCTAACCGGAACTGTTAAAAATGAGTTGCTGCAACCCATGCCATTTGCACAAATACTAGTGCTGAATAATTACAGGGGCGCCATATCCAATAATTTCGGAAATTTCTCGTTGGTTGTTGAAGAAGCTGATTCAGTTCTGATTTCAAGTGTCGGATATAAAACGAAATACATTCAGATACCCACTGATCTGCCATCGAAATTTTATAATATGGATATCATTCTCAGGGTGGACACACTGGCAATAAGAGAAGCAAGGATTTATCCCTGGAAAAGCTATGAAGAATTCAGGGAAGCATTTGTCAATCTTAATCTTCCTACGGATGATATGGAGCGGGCACGCAGAAACATAGCCCTCATCAGAACACAGATTATCATGGATCATGAACCAAGTGCCAGGGCCAATTTCAGGTATATAATGGAACAGCAGTACCAACAAACGTTTATCCAGGGCCAAAATCCGTCGTACCAGCTTTTAAATCCGTTTGCATGGGCCAAGTTTTTTAAAGCTCTTAAACGGGGCGATTTCAAAAGAAAAGATTAAACACCGGAAAAACCAATAACCGGAAAACACAAAAGAAATGCGGAAGTCATTATTGTTTATCGCAGGCTTACTATGTACAACTGCATTTCTTTCTGCTCAACAAAAGGCAACTGTCAAAGGAATCGTAAGCGATGAAAACGGTCCTTTACCCGGGGCGT
This sequence comes from Bacteroidales bacterium, assembly GCA_035299085.1. NCBI lineage: Bacteria > Pseudomonadati > Bacteroidota > Bacteroidia > Bacteroidales > Bacteroidales bacterium. Next base: position 139,172 of record DATGXG010000027.1, read on the forward strand.
CCATTATAGATCTTAACACAAGGAAAGGTACCGTTGCTGATGCGGATGGATCATTTCAGCTTGTAATTCCTGCAAATAAACAGGTGCAAATTGAATTTTCATTCGTCGGCTATAAAAAAGACACATTAACTGTAACTGCGGAACCCGGCGAAACGATTGGAATAAATACAAAGATCAGTCCGCTGCCTGGACAGGTCGGTGAAGTTGTTGTGGAAAGCTGGTATGACCGGGCTGAGGCACTTCAGCAAATAACCATAGGTTCTGTGGAGCATCTTCCGCTTCCATCCGGAAATATTGAATCCATCCTGACTACCATGGGTGCTTCGAGCCGCAATGAGATGAGTTCACAATATTCCGTTCGTGGAGGCAACTTTGATGAAAACCTTATTTATGTCAACGGTATCCAGATTTACAAACCGCTCCTGGTAAAAGCCGGACAGCAGGAAGGCCTGAGTTTTATCAATCCGTCCATGGTTTCTTCCATCCAATTCGCTGCAGGCGGATTCGATGCCAGATATGGTGATAAAATGTCTTCCGTGCTGGATATCCGATATAAACGACCGGTTGCGTTTGGTGCCAGTGCATCCGCAAGTTTGCTGGGTGCATCAGCCCATGTGGAAGGAACCGCACTGAAAAACCGGTTCACTCATATTACAGGGATCCGTTATAAAAGCAACCAGTACCTGATTAAAAGCATGCAGACCGAAGGGGATTTCAAACCCAATTTTTTTGATTTCCAGACCTTCCTTACCTATGATGTCACATCGCAACTGGAGTTATCTTTCCTTGGCAACGCATCGGTAAATACATACAATGTGATTCCTCAATCGAGGGAAACGGCTTTCGGAACGTACCAGGAACCTCTGAATTTCAGAATATATTATGAAGGACAGGAAAAAGACCGGTTTGCCACAATGTTAGGCGCACTCAGCCTTAACTACAGGATTAGCGATAAATTGTCAATGGGATTAACTGCATCTTCTTATTCGACTTCCGAGAAAATAACATATGATATTTTAGGACAGTACTGGATTGATTTACTTGACAATACACCAGGATCAAAAACGGCAGGGGACAGTATTCTTAACCTCGGATATGGAGGGAACCTGTTGCATGCCAGGAATTTCCTGGATGCAACGATTATGAACGTGAATTATAAAGGAACCTTTACCTCAGGTAACCACCAGGTCAACTGGGGAATCGGAGTTCAGTATGAATCATTTGATGACAGGCTGAAGGAATGGGAAATGATTGATTCGGCTGGTTTTACAATGCCTTACTCCGACGAAGCAATAACTTTGCAGCACGTTGTCAATGCAAAAAACAGGCTTAATTCAAACCGGTTCAACAGCTTTGTACAGGATATGGTAAACCTGCAGGCAGGTGAAACACAGATTCTGGTAAATGCAGGTATCCGGTTTAATTATCTCACTACCAACGAACAGTTCCTGGTGAGCCCCAGGGTACGGGTCACTTTTATTCCTGATTGGGAAAATAAGATTAGCTTTCACACCGCCGTAGGGTGGTATTATCAGCCACCGTTCTATAAAGAAATGAGGGATCCGCAGGGAAAATTGTACCCCCGGATAAAAGCTCAGCGGTCAATCGATTTCACCGCAGGTATGAACCTGGATTTTTTAATGTGGAACCGACCGTTCAGACTTACTTCAGAAGTTTACTATAAAAACCTGAATCACCTGGTGCCTTATATTATTGATGATGTGGATATACAATACCTGCCACAGTATTCGGCAAAGGGTTATGCCACAGGCATTGAATTCAAAATAAACGGTGAATTTGTCAAAGATGCGGAATCATGGGCCTCTTTATCATTCCTTCGGACCCGGGAAGACCGAATTGGTGACCGTTATGGATCTTACCCGAGGGCTTCTGACCAGCTTGTAAATTTCGGACTGTATTTCCAGGATTATTTTCCAAGCAATCCTTCTTACAGGCTTAATCTGAACGTATATTTCGGCAGCCGTCTTCCCTATAATTCCTATAACTATGATAATCCTTTAAAATACTATCATTTACAGGCGTATCGAAGGATCGATATTGGAATAACAAAATCATTGATGTCCAATCGTTTTGGCGAAACACGGGTATCCCGGACTTTTAAGGATATATCCTTTACAGCAGAAATATTTAACCTGTTCGGATTTAAAAATGAAGCCTCCTTTCAATGGATCCGGACGGTAAGAAACCAGGAAGGCATACCCAATGTTTTTGCCGTTCCCAATTACCTTACTGGGAGAATGTTGAATGTGAAAATAAGCGTGAAGTTCTAACTATCCGTTTTTAGTGACTGATGAATAGCCGTTTCAATTTCAGTGAGATTAAAAGGTTTTCGGAAATAACTATGAATCAGCCCTTCCTGTATAGCCATTGAAATTTCGGATGTAATATCAAATCCGGTAAGGATAAAATACGAACGATCAGGATAATTGGACCTGGCAGCTTTTATAAATTCTATTCCATTCATTCCGGGCATTTTCATATCACTAATAACTATGCTTATTTCGGGTAGGTGGTCTAGTTTCTTCAGTCCGGCAACACCAGAATCAGCAACTTCAACCTTAAATTTCTTCTGAAAGGCAAGTGAAAAAATTTTAAGGTTTATGGGTTCATCATCTACATACAGAATCACTCTCCTATCCATACGATATGAATTTAAGTAAGCGGAAAAATAATGGTTGCACAGGTGCCTTTACCGGGTTTGGAAGTAAACCGCAAAACACCATTATAGGTTTGCAGAATTGTTTTGGTTATGGCAAGTCCCAGGCCCGTACCCTTACCTGCTTCTTTTGTTGTAAAAAACGGATCCGTTATACGGGTAATATCGGCTTCATTAATGCCGCAACCGTTGTCAGATATATTTATTTCCAGGTTGTCAGTATTTTTAATTGTATCTATCCTGATCATTCCGTTTTTTTCAATAGCCTGTTCTGCATTAGAAAGAATATTCAGAAAGGCCTGGTGAAGTTTACCCTCATGGGCCATAATATTGAAAGGCTGATCAGTATAATTCCGGGTCACCTGTGCTTTTCCTTTCAGCCTGTGGTTCAGCATAACAAGGCAACTATCGATGATATTATGGATATTACAGGTCTCAAGGTTTCTATTATCCTGCCTGCTGTAATAATTCAGGCTTGAAACTATATCGGCAGCCCGTCTGACTCCGGTTTGTATGTCATCAATCAGCGGACCTACTGTACTTTCGTGATCAGGCACCTTATCACTTATATAGTTGGAAATAGCTATGATACCCCCGTTTATGAAATTCAGGGGGTTATTGATTTCATGAGCTACTCCGGCAGCAAGAACGCCCAGCGAGGCCATTTTTTCCGATTCGATCAGCTGATCCTGTGTTTCCTGCAACATATTTAACGCGCCTTCAAGCTCTTCTTTCTGACCGGCAAGTTCTTCAGTGGTAGCCTGTAATTCTTCGTTTGCTGTAAGAAGGTCATCCGTGCGATCTTTGATGATTAATTCCTGGTTATTGATCACATTCTGGTAAGCGATAATGAATTGCCGGGTAATAACGAGGATGATAATGCCCACTAAAAGTAAATGTACCGAATTGATTACCCATGGATAAACCTGGTTGATATACTCAGCCGGAATATAGGTAGGCGGAATGGAGAGTATATTCATGTGGTGAAGCAAACCGGTGATGAAGTAACATGTCACTGTAATAACATATATTATAACCGACTGCCGACTGGAAAGAAAAAGAATACAGAAAAACGGAATCAATACCATATATATACGTGTTGCCGAAAACAGCCCGTAATAAATAACATCCATTAACGACAGAAACAACAACAGGAAAATGACAGTATAGGTTTTGATTGTGTTGCTTAACTTTTTACGCAGGTATGTAATGGTTATAAAACAGGCAATAACCAGAAGATACAGGACGAATGTAATTTGAAATCCGCCGGTTATCCATATATATAAACTGATCAAATAGGCAATAATCCCTATTCCCGAACCGGTTAAAAGGGTTGCATCAAGTATCTCATTCTTAATGCTTTCAAGCGTATATTGACGTGACTTGCCTTTCAGATAAATCTTTTTATGGTATGGGATAATACGGAGGTATCTGAATAAAGTTAGCGATAATTTTTGAATAAATAGGCTATTAGATTATTAGACTAATTAGGCTATTAGGCTATTAGGATTTCGATTTACGATTTACGATTATCGAATAGTGACTGGTAACTGGTGACTGGTGACTGGTGACTGGTGACTGGTATAGTGACTTGTATAGTGACTGGTGACTGGTGACTGGTAACTGGATTTTGGATGCCTGCCTACCGGCCGGCAGGCTGGTTACTGGATGTCTCCGGTCCTATAGGTCTCATAGGTCTCATAGGTCCCAGGGATGAACATCGAACACCGAACACCGATTTAAGATTTAAGAAGTTTAACCGAATTACCGAATACTGATTACTGATTAATGTTCCCTGATCTCTGATCCCTGCTAATCTGTCAAAACACAAGTCTGCCGGATCAAATAACTGTAACCTTATAAATGAATGTTCGTTAGAATAAAATGGAACCAAAACAATCAAAATACCATTGAATGGCGTCGGGCTTGAATTACTCATCAGTATCTCATTATAGCAAGTATATATACCGTTTTCATCCAGAGAGATTAGTCTTTTTGGTTTTTCTGTTATTTGCCTGTCTGAATTCAGGTATTGGACAAACCAATTCTGTTACATTCACCTCAGGTACCGGATCGTGGATGGTGCCTGCCGGTGTAACCGATGTTATCATAGAATGCTGGGGAGCCGGAGGCGGTGGTTCAAACAGGGGCGGAGCAGCCGGTGGAGGAGGTGGCGGAGCCTATTCCCGAGGAACATTAACCGGACTGACACCCGGAAGTTTATTGAATTATACAGTTGGAGCCGGAGGTACAGTGGGAAATGGCGGAGGCAACTCATCCGTAGGTACCATTGTAGCCAATGGGGGTGGTTCAGTAAATAATTCCCGCACAGGTGGTACAGGAGGAGCAGCCTCTCCTTTAAGCGGCAGTGTGACTGCATCTTATGCAGGTGGTAACGGTGGTACTGCCCCAAGCAATGGTGGCGGAAATAATGAAAATGGCGGTGGTGGCGGTGGATCAGCTTTCACCAATGCAAACGGAAACAATGGTACCGGTGGTCAGAATAATCCCAACGCGACTTCACCCGGAGGGACAGGAAGCGGAAATGGAGGAGATGGCGCAGCCAGCGATGGAAATCCCGATGCAACAGCCGGCACAGGACCGGGAGGTGGTGGTGGAGGAAGAGGAGAAGGAGCAAGTACTTCAAAAGCAGGTGCCAACGGCCAGGTAAGAATAACCTGGACACCTGTTTATAAAGCCCTGTTCACTGCCATGGATTTTGGCTCCAGCACGTGGTATGCTGGTGAAACGCGCACAGTTACCGTAACAGTAATTAATAATGGTCTCGCTCCCTGGAGCGATACAGATCCGGATATCAATATTGGTGTAAAATGGAATTCAGATGCGGATTATTTAGTGCGTGTGGATGCCGGCAATCTCGCCATAGGCTCATCCAATACATATTCATTAACAATTACGGCTCCTACAACCGGCGGAACAGAAAATCTTACATTTGACGCAGTTTGTGAAGGGTATTGCTGGTTCTCCGACAACACAAGTTCCTGTGGACTTGGAAACACTAAGTATACATCAGGAAACATAACTATTCTCCCTTCAACGTATCAATTTACCACTTCAGGTACATTCACTGCATTACCGGGAATTACTTCGGTAAAGGTGCAGGCATGGGGAGGCGGAGGAGGCGGAAGCACAATCACCAGCAATAGCAGAAGAGGTGGCGGCGGCGGTGGCGGTGCTTTTGCAAGCAGCATTTTAACCGTCGTTCCCGGCAATACCTATAATGTGGTTGTAGGATCAGGTGGTGCTGCCAATACGGCAGGCGGAAGTTCAATCTTCGACGATACACGTGTTATAGCCGTAGGAGGTTCGGGAGGAACAAGCAATTCTGCAACAGCAGGTCAAGGTGGAACAGCAGCCGCATCAACAGGCTCAACGAAATATTCAGGTGGAAATGGGGCAGATGGACAAACATCATATTCCGGAGGTGGAGGTGGAGGTGCCGGAACAACTGGAGCCGGAGGCTCTGCACCGGCCGCAGATGCCAATAATGGTGCAGCCGGTATAGGTAGGGCTTTAAATGGAGGCAACGGTGGTACAGGTCGTAACACTAACGGAGATGGAAATCCGGGAATAACCTATGGAGGTGGTGGCAGCGGTTCAAGAAGAGGAAATTCAGGAACTGTAACGGGCGGATCCGGAGCTGATGGTTATGTAATCGTCAGTCTTCCTTCAGCAGTAACACTATCATCGCCGTCACAAATTGGAAATGACACGGTGTTTCAGGGCGATTTAAAACAGCCTGTTTTTAGTTTCGCCACAGCAATTGCATCATCTGAGGCTTTACTCACAAAGGTAGATTTTACTACAGCCGGTACCTATGCAGCTACCGATCTTGGCAGGTTCCAATTATGGTATTCGGCAACAAATAACTTTACTTCAGCAGTTCAAATTGGTGCAGATATTTCATCCACGCTGGGTACCGGGAGTCACAGTTTTACCGGGTTGAACCAGACAGTTGCCACCGGAACAACCGGGTATTTCTGGGTAACTGCTGATATTTCAAATACAGCCGTTTCGGGAAGAACAATAATAGTAAATGCCATTACTCCTTCGGATCTGACCTATGAATTAGCCAATGTATCCGGTTCAACCACTTCGGGCGGAACACAACTCATTCAGCCTACTGCCAATATAACGCTTTCATCATCAAACCCTGCTGTACCCGTGGCAAGCGCTACGCAGGGTACTTTTGATCAGCAGGTTTATGCTTTCACCACAGCAGTCACAAACGCCAACGCAGTGCTGACATCATTATCCTTTGTCACTACAGGCAGCTGCTCAGGAAGTGATCTGGTCCGGTTTAAATTATGGTATAATTCTTCAAATAATTTTGCTTCGGCTTTCAATATTGGCTCCGGAATTATTTCGGGACTGGGATCAGGAACACATACTTTCAGCGATCTTTCTCAATTAATCAATTCTGGAACGACAGGTTATTTCTGGATCACTGTTGACATAGCATCCTTCCCGACTAATAATAATACACTTACTGTAAGTGCATTAACCACAGCGAATCTGACATTTGAAAGGGCTATTAAATCCGGTACTGCTTATGCAGGTGGACAAATGACCATTTCGGCTACAAGTGGAATCATGCTGGGGTCTACCAGGCCTGCTGTTTCAGCGAACAGCGTGTTGCAGGGTTCTGTGAAGCAGCCTGTATACAAATTCACCACCCTTGTTACAGGATCCAATGTCACAGTGACTTCTGTTACTTTCACTACATCCGGAACCTATATTGCTTCCGACATGGTAAACTTTAAGCTGTGGTATAGCCTATCCAACAGCCTTGTTAGCGCAACACAAATCGGAGGCACAATAACCACCGGCTTAGGATCAGGATCTCATACTTTTAATTTTTCACAAACTATTACAGCCCCGGCGACCGGATATTTCTGGATAACAGCTGATATAGCAGCCGGAGCCGTTTCCCCTCATACCCTGGTGGTAAATGCCATTACAATGAGTGACATTGCTACAAATGGAACAGAGAGCGGTACGGCCTATGCCGGTGGAACACAAACCATTCAGAATAATGTCGATACAGACGGAAATGGTGTAGCTGATATATATGATTGGGATGATGACGATGACGGAATACCGGATGTAACTGAAAATGCGCCCTGTAATGTCACAGCCATAGAACTGTTCCCAAATAATGATTTCAGTGCAGGTAATACAGGTTTTTCTTCTGCATACGGCTATGCAGCGCCTGCAGGAGATCATACATTGTGGCCTGAAGGTTTGTATACCATAGTCACCAATCCTCAAAGTATCCATGCCAGTTTTTCAACATGTGGTGATCATACTTCAGGTACAGGTAACATGATGGTTATCAATGCTGATCCTACAGCTGGGAAAATAGTATGGAGTTCCGGTGCTATTGCGGTAACACCCAATACTGATTATACTCTGAGTTTTTACGTCACCACCGTATGCATGCCTAATCCGGCTCAGTTGATTTGGAATGTCAATGGTGAAAATATCGGCAGCCAGTTTAACGCAACCACCACAACCTGCCAATGGGTAAATGCAGTGGCCATTTGGAACTCAGGTAATAAAACCACGGCCACTTTCGATATTATAAATCTGAACATCGTTGCTTCAGGAAACGATTTTGCGTTGGATGATATTTCGTGTAAGTATCGGATCAATTGTGATACAGACGGCGACGGAGTCCAAGACAGGTTCGATCTTGATTCCGACAATGATGGTATTTATGATGTATATGAAGCGGGGGGTACGGATGCCAACCGTGACGGAATCATTGACAGTTATGCCACAGATGCCGATCATGATGGTTTAGCTGATGCCGTGGATAACCAGGATGCAGGAAATGGAGCCAGCGAAGTAAAAAACGGAACACCGCTTCTCAACCCCGATACCGATGTTGATGGATTGCCAAACATAATTGACAGGGAAAGCGATAATGATGGGTGTTATGATACTTATGAAGCAGGATTTAATGATGACAACAATGATGGTATTCTTGGAACAGCTCCTGTAACTGTTGATTCAGAAGGGAAGGTAACCTCTGCTGCAGGCTATACAACACCTGCGGATGGAAATGGAGACGGGATAAGGGATTTTATGCAGAAAATTCCGGAAATAACCGTACAACCTTCAAACAGTAATATTTGCGCACCATCAACCGGTACTACATTTTCTGTAACAGCCACCGGATCTCCAAATTACCAATGGCAGTTTAATGATGGCACAGGTTGGTCAAATGTAAACAATGGAGGAATATACTCAGGCGCCACAACTGCAAATCTCGTCATAAGCAGTGCGGTTACTATTGCAAATAACGGCTATCAATACCGGGTGCAATTGACGAGTCTGGCGTACCGGTGTACTCCGGTCACTTCCAATGCAGTTACACTCGGGGTATTTACAGGAGCACCAGCATCTCCGGGAGCCATTACCGGTAATACAACTGTCTGTCCTTCCATTATATCTGTTTACAGCATTACACCGGTAGCCCAGGCATTAAGCTACAACTGGTCTGTTCCGGCAGGATGGTCAATTATATCCGGTGGAAATTCGACTACTGTTACAGTAATGACTGGTGCGGCAGGAAGCGGCAATGTAAGTGTTTCCGCGACAAATACATGTGGAACGAGTGGTTCAAGTTCATTAGGTGTAAGTATAGCCTCTCCTACGCCTACTTTTACAGCAATTCCTGCAAATCCTTCATGCCAGGGAAGTAATCTTACCTATACCACACAAACAGGAAAAACAAGTTATGCCTGGACATTCAGCGGAACCCAGTTTGTAGATTATACAATCATTTCAGGAGGCGGCTCATCTGATAATACAGTTACATTAAGATGGTTGACTACCGGAAGTAAAACGGTAACCGTAAATTATACCAGCGGTGGATGCCAGGGAGCAACGGCTGCCTCAAACACTACGACAATAAACCCCAACGTCATTATTATGACTCATCCGGTGACTCCTGTAAATATGTGTGCGGGGACAGGCAGTGCAACATTTAGTGTAACCACTTCAGGAACCGTTTCTACTTACCAATGGCAGGTATATAACGGAAGTTCCTGGAACAACCTGAGCAATGGTGCGCCTTATAGTAATGTCACAACGGCTGATATGACCATTTCGAGCCCGACCATGTTAATAAACAATTATCAATATCGTTGCCAGGTCACCGGCACCTGTGGAACAGCCACAAGTAATCCTGCTACATTAATTGTCAATACTTCAGCTATTACTGCTCAATCTACAGCAGGACAAACTCAGTGTATCGGAGGCGCCTTTAGCTCCATTTCAATTACATGTCCGGGTTCGGGTCTGACCTATCAATGGTACAGCAACACATCGGCATCCACTACCGGCGGAACATCATTAGGATCAGCCAATGGCGCTCAAACCGACACATATACCCCTCAAACCACCGTTGCAGGAACTTTATACTATTACTGTATTGTCACGGGAGTCTGCGGTACCACCACGAGTACAATATCAGGGGCCTTCACGGTGAACTCAGCCCCGTCCATCACTACACAGCCTTCTTCTCCGGCTGCCGTGTGCTCGGGTACCAATTCAAGCACTTTCACTGTGGCCGCTTCAGGAACAGGACTAACGTATCAATGGCAACGCGGTATTTCAGGTGTCTATACCAGTATCACTGCCGGAACCACTCCCAACGACGGTTGCACCTATTCAGGATTTGCCACTGCTACTCTCACGGTAACCAATGCCGTATCGGCCATGAACGGTTATACCTACCGTTGCGTGGTCAGCGGAACCTGTAACCCGGCAGCCACAACTGACGGAGCAGCTAGCCTTACGGTTAACACAGCCCCATCCATAACCACCCAGCCTTCATCTCCGGCTGCTGTATGTTCGGGTACCAATTCAAGCACCTTCACCGTGGCCGCTTCAGGAACAGGATTAACGTATCAATGGCAGCGCGGGATTTCAGGTGTCTACACCAGTATTACCGCCGGCACCACACCCAATGACGGTTGCACCTATTCAGGATTTGCCACAGCTACCCTTACGGTAACCAATGCCGTATCAGCCATGAACGGTTATACTTACCGCTGCATGGTCAGCGGAACCTGTAACCCGGTAGCAACCTCCGATGGAGCGGCAACTCTTACGGTTAACACAATTCCTTCTGTCTCGAATAAAACAGCGTCAGCCTATAGCGGAGTTGCTTTCACTGTAACACCTGTAAATGGCACCGATGTTGTTCCTGCCGGTACAACCTACAGCTGGCCTTTGCCGGTCGTTACAGGTGGCCTTACAGGCGGAGCAACAGGAACAGGCGCTGCCAGTATTTCCGGCACATTGCATAATCCTTTAAACAGCGCACAAACAGCTACATACACCATTACACCAACTGCAGCCGGTTGCACTGGTTCTGATTTTACAGTTACTGTTACCATAAATGCCATACCGGTTATTTCAAATATGACCGCAACGGTTTGCAGCGGAACCGGATTTTCTGTTACCCCGACTGATGGTATAAACGGCATTGTTCCCCCGGGAACCACCTACAGCTGGAATGCACCAACCGTTACAGGAGGTCTTACCGGCGGAGCTACCGGTTCGGGTGCAGCAAATATTACCGGTACTCTTTCCAATCCCACGAACAACGTTCAGACGGCAACATATACCGTAACTCCGCTGACAGGAACCTACACCGGAAACACCTTTACAGTGACTGTTACTGTAAATCCCGTGCCTTCATTTTCAATATCAAGTGAAACCACAGTGTGTGAAGGAACAGCTATCACACTGGAAGCAGGTGCAGGTTTCGCTGCTTATGAATGGAAATCAGGCGCCACCATACTTGGTACTTCTCACTCCCTCGATATAACCACCGGTACTGTAGATACCAGTACACCTGTTACAGAAAGTTATTCGGTAAAGGTTACCAATACGTATGGATGCGAATCTACTGACACCCAGGATATCTCCGTATACCACAAATCGGATACAGGACCTGAATATCTCATTCCGAATTCTATTCATGAATGAAGCTGGTTATTGATCTATATCAACGGTTTTAATAAGGCAGATCAATTTCTTGGTCAGCCGAAATCAACAAATCATCAAAAAAACGTAACAAATCATCCCAAGATTACGATATAATCAATGATTTGCATAAATGCACAAATGTGAATATAATCCCGGACGATGAAGTACGGGTAAGCAATAGAGTAATAAACAATTAATTAAAACAAAAATGAGAAAGATTAACTTCTTGAAAACTGTTCTGGGTGTCGCAGTAGCAATTATGGCAGGCACCAGTGCTTTCGGTCAGATACCGGCGAATTATGTAGCGTATGATCCTGCTGCCGCTGCACCGAATGATGTAGATTATGTTACGGTTGGAAAAACTATGGGTTATTATACATTACCCGATCCGGTTTATTCTCCGACCTATGTTGCCACTGGAACTCTTGGTGCAGGTCTGACCTGGATCTGGACAAACACAGCTGACCCCGGAACTCCGGCAGTTTTAGCTTATCCCGGCGCCGCAAACTATGCCACGATTACTTATCCTGTTGCCGGTAATTACACTATCACATCGGTTGAGCACACTCCCGCAGCATTCGGCGGATGCGATGGTTCAACAAGAACGTTGAATGTAACCGCGGTTGATGCACCTACAGCAGAATTTACCACTGCAGACATACTCACCGGATTATGCGGAAATCAGGCTGCACAGTCATGTGTCCTGGCAATTACTGAAGACGTACCTGTTGCAATAGCCGGTTACTCCTTTGTTGTAACTGAAAGTATTGACAATATCAATGCCGCTGGTGTAGTGACTGCCAATGTTTCTACAAATGCTACATTTGTTAACTTCCCGCTTGCAGCAAAACTGAAAACTCCTGCTGCAGGTTTTGCCGGTGCACAGCCTGATTATACCTATACATTCAATTCTTCTGCATTAGCTGTTCAGAACAGCCTTCGTACAAGATATACCTACACTCTTGCAAGTGCAGCCGGTGTTACCGGTACAGGTATTGTTTCAGCTATTTCACAGAAGTCTGACTTCCTGAATGCTCCTGCTTCGGTAACTGGTTATGCATTCGGTGGAAAGACAACTGTTGTATTCATCGTTAACCCTGCACCTGTAACTGGTCCGATCTACTATGTGCCTAATACACTCAACTATTAATAATCTTTACAGTTAGTAGAGCAGAACAGTTGAATTAGTCATTTGGTAAAAAGGAACACCATATTGACCCTATTGCTTATCATAAGCTCCGTAGTGCGAGGCTATGGTCAAAGTTTACCCTTTGCCTGTGCCGGCACTATGGAAGCTTATGGTGTGCAAGGACTGCCCAATTCGGTTTACTTCTGGGAAGTTGACGGAGGATTGCTGGTGGACACAATCTACGGCCTGGGCAATGACAGTGTCATTGTTCGCTGGGATTATGAACGGAGAACTCACAGCATTTCAGTCACAGAACAAACAGAATTCGGGTGTTTCGGTATTCCTGTCGGTGGCTCGGTATCCATTCATGCTCCTGTGGCAAACCTGCAGGATCAGACCGTGTGTGCTGATACAGTGGCTACGTTCGACGGTACAATATCTTATACAACACCGGTTTCATACCTGTGGCCCGATGGCAGTACAGGTGAAACCTATTCAACCGGCACTGCCGGATATGTTTGGGTAAAGGTGACAGGAACCGATCAATGCGCCGACTACGATTCGGCTTACCTGACTGTCAACCCCCTGCCCGATGTTTATATTGGCAAGGACACCACACTTTGCGGAACTGAATCCATGACCCTTGATCCGGGTGTATTTAACGAATACCAGTGGTCAACAGGAGATATAAGCAATACTATAACCGTTGACGGCAGAAGAAT